>RGFZ01000048.1 GCA_010024875.1 Oxalobacteraceae bacterium
GCACTCTTTTATTGAAGATCCAAGTTCGTTTATTTTTTTATCATCAGTCATTTGTGATGAAAGCCATGCACTCAATTTCTCCATAGCTTCACTGATATTCTCCAATTCCTTGCTACTTAGCTTGTCTCCAGCTCGCAGCTTGAGTATTTGCTTGTCTAGCGTAATTGTCAGCACTTCATGATTTTCTTTTTTTCCATCCGATTTTTTTTGCTGCAAAAAATTTCTATAAGATTTTCTAATTGAGATGTTCAAATCTGGCTTGCTTTCAGATATTTCGTGATTTGTGCTCGTGATGCTGGATGGCTTAAATTTTATCGATGTATCCAACACTCCGGGGGCAGCCTGCTTGACTGATTCTCTGATTATGGGGTCGCGCCTCCGACTCATTGATAGAGCAAGTGATTGCGAAATATTTTTCCCGGCGTCTGGCCTCTGTAAAAATATCGACCTATTCCACTTTGTTGCAGTGGAGTCTGGTGTAGAAAGGGGATTTAACTGGCTAGGTATCCCAGCAGAAATTCTGGCCATAGATGCTCAAAAAAGCAGGTCACGCCGATCTATTACTTAATCAATGTTTTGTACGAATCGGTAAGATTTGTGGTGAAATAGTTCCAAATATCGATAAGATATCTGTGCTTTCAAAGGAAGAATGGCGCCGGCGACGTATCTTGCTCAGTCACCTCGGCTCGCACTACCAGTTATTCAGAAAGGAGAGACAGTGCGCCGCTCGATGAGAATCAGGATGAAAGCGTCGTCGATCTCGCACGCAATGCAGCGTTCCGCCAGTGGCGTGGAGAGCAGGATGTGGTCTATTCTCAGCCCCATGTTTCGGCGGAAGGCCATTTGCCGGTAATCCCACCAGCTGTAAAGTTTGTTTGCCTGGGGAAAAAGTCTGAACGCATCCTTCAGTGGCAGACCACACAAGCGCTGAAACGCCGCACGCTCCGCGTCCGAGCAGAGCACCTGATCTTTCCATGCCGCAGGGTCGTGAACATCGGCATCTTCCGGAGCGATGTTGTAGTCGCCGAGTAGTGCCAGATTCGGATACTGTTTCAATTCTAATTCTAGCCAATGCTGCAACGCTTCCAGCCAGCGCAGCTTGTAGTCGTATTTATCGCTGCCCACCGATTGCCCATTCGGGACATAAGCGCAAATAATCCGCATGCCATCGATGGTGGCGCTGATGATCCGCTGCTGTTCATCCTCGAAAAGCGGGTTGTTTTTGATGACGTCGGAGAGCGGGTGGCGGGACAGGATGGCCACGCCGTTATAAGTCTTCTGGCCGGTAAAAGCCACCTGGTAGCCGGCTGATTCGATTTCCGCGACTGGAAATTTGTCGTCGGTGAGCTTGGTTTCCTGTAGGCAGAGCACGTCAACCGGACTAGCCTCAAGCCATTGCAGGACCTGAGGCAGGCGGACTTTCAGAGAATTGACGTTCCAGGTAGCGAGTTTCATGGGCCGGAGAAGAGGCAAAAGGTACCCGATTGTACCTATGAACCGCAGGCCCCCGGCCGGGCCTGCGTACAGGTCAAAATCTATTGACGCGCGCTGGCCAGATTGTTTCCATAGCCCTGAACAATCGCCTCAAGCGCTTCCAGATCCTGGGTGAGCTCACCATCCCTGAACGGGGCGATAGTGTCGAGCAGGATAAGCAATTTGCCAAATTGTGCTGCGTTCAGTTTTCCGTCTCGGAGGCCGAGGCAAATTTCCGTATTTTTGATCGCTTCTCGCATCGCTGATCGATTTACTTCATGGGCGTTGGGCGCTCGCTCAAGAAAACTTCCAATCATGATAATGAATGATTTGTACAGGCGTAGTTTTTCCAGATCCTGATCTGAGTCAACGTCCCGCTGTAAATTAAACGTGTCCACACAGTTGTTCGACTTCCTGGGGGATTGATGCAGTTTGGGCTGTCTATCGGCGGGTACTTTGGGTATTCGCGTCGATGGTTTGAGTGTATCGATGGCAAGTGTGATGTGTCTTTCAGAGGTGGTGGATAGATTTTTCATGGCTCGGAAGAGTTAATTTGGGGAACTCTTCAGTGGCTATGTTCGGTAGTCGGTTCAATAATCCAATAATTTCACCTGAGGAAATAGCTGCATGAGTTTCTGAAAGCCTTTTGGTTTTCAACTGCGGTGATTAAAAATAAAAAAGGGAGCCTTTGCTCCCTTTGTAAATGCAATGACTGTTTTAACCTCAGTGATTTAAGCGCTCTAGCAAGAACGTCGTCAGCAGCGGCACCGGCCGGCCCGTGGCGCCCTTCGCGCCGCCGCTCTTCCATGCGGTACCTGCGATATCCATATGCGCCCAGGTGTATTTTTTGGTGAAGCGCTCAAGGAAGCAGGCGGCGGTGATGCTGCCACCGGGTGGGCCGCCGATATTCGCCATGTCAGCGAAATTCGATTTCAGTTGTTCCTGATACGCGTCTTCGATCGGCATGCGCCAAGCAGTGTCGTTCGCGTATTTGCCTGCCGCGATGAGCGCATTAGCCAATTCGTCATGCGCGTCATCGTGGCGTGTGAAAAGACCGGTGTTGTGATGACCGAGCGCAGTAACACAGGCACCGGTGAGTGTTGCGATATCGATCACGCAGGCGGGCTTGAAGCGCTCCACATAGGTGAGTGCATCGCACAGGATCAGCCGGCCTTCGGCGTCGGTGTTCAGGATCTCGATAGTCTGGCCCGACATCGAGGTGACAATGTCGCCCGGGCGTGTCGCGCTGCCAGAGGGCATGTTCTCACAGGTAGGGATCACGCCGATGACATTCAGAGGCAATGCCATTTCGCCGATGGCGCGCATCGTGCCAAGCACCGAGGCGGCGCCGCACATGTCGTATTTCATCTCATCCATGCCGCTGCCTGGCTTGAGCGAAATGCCACCGGTATCAAAGGTAATGCCTTTGCCGACCAGTACAACCGGCGCTTCCTTGGCCTTGCCGCCCATGTGCTTGAGAACGATGAATTTGGGTGGCTGCTGGCTGCCATTGGTCACTGACAGGAAGCTACCCATCTTGAGTGCTTCGAGCTGTTTGCGGTCGAGAACTTCCACACCTTGACCGAATTCACGGGCGATTTTTTTTGCTGTATCCGCCAGATAGGTCGGGGTGCAGATGTTCGGCGGCAGATTGCCCAACGTTTTGGAGAGATCCATGCCGTTGGCCAGCGCCACACTCTGCGCAAGCGTACGCTTGGTGGCTGCATCGGCAACATCGACGGCCAGCGTCACCTTGCGCACCCCGGTCGCGGTGTCGTCTTTCTTGCTCTTGAGTCCATCAGCGCGGAACACGCTCTCTCGCAGCGCGATCACTGCGGCGCGCAGCGCCCAATGTGCATCTCTGTCTTTCACACAGTCCAGGGGCAGCGCCAGCATGCCGTCGCTGGCACCCAGCGTGGTGAAAACACGGGCGACGGCCTGAACGGCAGAGATGAAACTCCGGTCGCTGACACTGTCCTGGGTGCCGAGGCCGACCAGCAGGATACGTTTTGCAGGGCCGCTGCTGTGATGAATCAGCAGGGTGGTGCCCGGCTTGCCGGTAATATCACCGCTCTTCAGTGCGGCACTGAGCATGCCTTTCTGGTCAAGCGCTTTGGCTGCGGGAGAAAGTTTGCCGCCCTCGTAGACGCCAACGGCGATACAAGATGATTTGTGCTGGGCGATTGCGTTTTTTGTATTAAAAGCTTTTATGCTAAAGTCCATGGCCACTCCTTTAATCCCTTCAATTATAGTCCCCGGATGATTTTTCAGCGCGCCATACGTCGCGAGCTGCTGAATACTGTTGGTGCAGTGTTCACCACGCTGTTCACGATCGTTATCACCGTGATGCTGATCCGTATTCTCGGCGACGCTGCCGCAGGCCAAGTGGCGTCCAGCGATGTGGTGGCGCTGCTCGGTTTCTCGGCGTTGGTGTACATGCCTGTCATTATCTCGCTTACGGCTTTCATTGCGGTGCTCCTGGTAGTCGCTCGCAGCTATCAGGATTCGGAGATGGTAGTCTGGTTTGCCTCCGGCTTGTCGCTGATGCGATGGATCAGGCCGGTCTTGTCCGTCGGTCTTCCCCTGGTACTGGTGACCGCCGCACTTTCACTGTGGCTCACGCCGTGGGCAAGCCGTCTTTCTTATGAATACAAAGAGCGATTTCGTAACCGAGAAGATATTTCGCGCATCTCGCCTGGAAAATTTCAGGAGTCCGCGTCAGGTGACCGGATTTTTTTCGTGGAGGGTCTTTCCTCGGGTACTCGCAAGGTTGAGAATGTATTTGTCAGCCAATCACGTAATGATGAGAGTAGTGTCGTCGTGGCACGTGAGGGCTCGGTCATTCTCGATGAGCGGGGCGACAAATTACTGGAGCTGCGCAATGGCCGCCGCTATGACGGAACGCCGGGAACGCCAGAGTTTCAGACCATGGACTTTGGTCGCTATGTGATTGTGGTTTCTGGCAGCAATCGTGAGATTTCCAACAACAAAGCTTCGCGCGTTCTGCCTACCGCGACACTGGTTCGCGAGCCGACCGAATCCAATCTTGCTGAACTCCTCTGGCGTATCGCCGTACCGATGATGTGTCTGTTACAGATGCTGCTGGCCATCCCGCTTGGATTCGTCAACCCGCGACGCGGACGTACGCTTAATCTGATGATTGCTCTGGTGCTGGCCATATCCTACAGTAACTCGGTGGGAATCATTCAAGCAGCAGTAGGTCAGGGGAGGCTATCCTTTGGTACGGGGTGGTGGCCTTTGCATCTCGTGGTGCTGGTGACGATTGCGCTGCTTTTTTTCTGGCGCAACAATACCAATAGCCGATGGCATCCGATGGTGCTGCTGATCGCAGGACGTCGCTTGCTCTCCGCCAGAAAGGCGGTCAGCTGATGCGTGTACTTCGTCGCTACCTGTCGGTTGAGATCTATCGTTCAGTGCTTTTTGTGCTGATATCTTTCCTCGCTTTGTTCGCATTCTTCGACATGATGGGCGAAGTGCGGGCGGTGGGTCGTGGTCCTTACCGGATCGAGCATGCATTCTTTTATGTAACGCTCAGATTGCCGGCCTATGCCTACGAATTGATGCCGATTGCTGCGCTGATCGGCACGATTTACGTGATGGCTCAGCTGGCCTCGCGTTCTGAGTTCACGGTGATGCGAGCTTCATCGCTCTCGATGCGCGGCGCTGCCAGGCTGCTATTGCCGCCGACTTTGACGCTGGCTGTGCTGACCTTTGCGCTCGGCGAGTTCATCGCTCCGAAGGCTTCCGAATTCGGTGAAAATTTCCGGCGTCGCGTGATGGGCGCAACCATTTCATCCGAGTTTCGTACCGGACTGTGGGCCAAGGATGTTATCCGGGGTGCGGATGGTAAGACAGCTGCCGGCTCCCGCTTTCTGAATGCGCGCAAGGTCGATACCGATGGCGTGTTGCGCAAGCTGAGAATTTATGAGTTTGATGCTGACATGCATATGATGGCGATGATCTCTGCTGAAGAAGCGAGGTTCATTGACAATGGTCGGTGGCAGTTGACCAAGGTCGAAGAGCTGCGTTTTGCACGCGATCTTTCGCCTGCCGATGAGCGCAACCCGCCGCTGGTCCTCAGCCGCAAGCTGCCGGACAGCGTGCTGAATTCCGAGATCACGCCGGAGATCATGGCCGTGCTGGTGGCCGAGCCAAGCAAGATGTCGGCGGTTGACCTGGCTTTGTTTAGCCGCCACCTGGAAGAAAACAAGCAGCGTAGCGAGCGATATGAAATTGCCCTTTGGACCAAGCTGCTGTATCCGCTGGCGGTGTTCGTGATGATGGCGCTGGCTCTGCCCTTTGCTTATCTGCAGAGCCGCAGCGGCGGCATATCGCTGAAGATCTTCATTGGTATCATGATCGGCGTATCCTTTCATTTGCTGAACAATCTTTTCTCGCACATAGGCTTGCTTAATACGTGGCCGCCGCTGGCGACCGCACTGACTCCCAGTGCGGTTTTCCTGCTTGCTGCAATCATGGCGCTTTGGTGGGTGGAGAGACATTAATGGAAAAAAAACAAGCACTGATTTTGTTTGCACACGGCGCTCGCGATCCGCGCTGGGCGATACCGTTTGAGCGTCTGGCCGAGCGCGCTCGACAAATCCGTCCGGACACGCAGGTGTCACTGGCTTATCTGGAACTCATGTCGCCGCGTCTCCCGGAGCGCGTTGATGAATTGGTGCTGAGCGGGTTTTCGCAAGTCAGCGTGGTACCCGTGTTTCTGGGGCAGGGTGGTCACGTGCTTCGTGATCTGCCACCGCTGATCGATGAGCTGCGCGAGAAATATCCGCAGCTCGAGATTCGCTTGTCAAAGGCGGTCGGTGAAGACGAATCCGTGCAAGAGAGTATTGCCACCTATTGTCTGAATCAGCTAATCGACTGATAGGCTGTGCTAACAGATATTAATCTATCATCTCTCCCGCAAACTCTCGCTCTTGTATTGCAGCACCGGACTCAGGAAATACTCGATCACGGATCGCTTGCCTGTCTTTATCTCTGCGGTGGCTGACATGCCCGGCACGATAGGCTCCTCATGGTCATCGACGTTCACGGTATTTTTCGCCAGTCGTATTTTTGCCAGATACAGCAGGCCTCGTTTTTCGTCGGTGATCGCATCGCGGGAGATGTGGGTAACGGTTCCCTGAGTAGTTCCATAGCGAGTAAATGGAAATGTCTCTAGCTTGATCTCGACCGGCTGCTCAGGGTGTACAAAGCCAACATCCTTGTTCTCCAACAGGGCCTCGATTTCGACTCGCTGCTGCTGTGGCACCACCAGCATCAGTATCTGAGCAGGCGTCACTACGCCGCCAATGGTATGCACCGCCAACTGCTGCACCGTACCGTCGATAGGCGCTGTGAGGCGCGTCAGCTGCAGTCTCGACTGTGCCTTCACCAGCTCCTGTTCTAGTGTCGCTGCTTTTTGACGACCTTCCGACCAGTCGTCCAGCAGCTGCCGGCGGGTCTCGGTGATCAGCGCTTGGCGCTGCGCCAGACTTTCGCGCACAGCAGCATGGATTTCCGACGCTCGGCTGCGCTGAGTGGCGAGTTCGCCTTCCTGCTCAAGGCGTAGCTGCTCTTTCTCCATCCACGCATGACGCGACATGAAGTTACGTTCATTGAGCTGTCTGTAGTCTTTTGCCCGGGCCTGTGTATACGGCAGAGTGCTTTCCAATTTCTCAATGTGCGTGGCAGTCGACTGCAGCTCGGCCTGGCGTTTCTCGAGTTCGGCCTGTATGCGCGCCAGCCTTGAACGAAATTCCTGGTAGGCGGCCTCGGCTTTCAACGCCAGCTCATGAGAGCGGACCGCTGAAAAATTGGCGGGAGCTTCCTGCGGCACCAACCTTCCGCGGTCGATGGCATCGAGTACCCGCCGCGCTTGCAGTGCCTGAGCGCGAGCCATATGCAAGTCGTTGGCAATCCTCTCCACATCTGCGGCGGGTTCGGTAGGATCGAGCACCAGAAGCAGCTGTCCCGCCTTCACGGCATCGCCTTCGCGCACTCGAATGTCTCTCACACTAGCCGTGCCCAGCGCTTGAATTGCTTTAGTGTTGCCGCTGACGATCACTTTGCCCGGGGCACTGGCCACGATATCGAGCTTGCCAAAACATGCCCACAGCAGCGCGATCAGCGAGAAAACCATTAACAGCCAGATCGCCACTCTGGGGGCAGGTGAGACCGGGGTATGTTGCAGTGCCAGCGAGCCGGCAAGAAACTCGGCCTCGTCATGTCTGCGGCTTTCACGATCGTGGCTGGCGCGGGTGGCCCACGCGCGGCGCCAGACATCGAGATAACGTTGGGCCAGTGCCGCTGCAGCGCCGGTGGCGAGCACAATCCGCGTTCTCATGCTGTTTGCAGGCTGTGCAGACGATGATAAAAGCCATCACGCTGACGGATCAACTCATCATGCCGGCCTTGCTCTACTAGCCGGCCTTGTTCGAGTACCAGAATGCGGTCAGCATTTCGTACAGCAGTCAGTCGGTGGGCGATGATCAGCACAGTTCTTCCTTTGCAGATAGCTGCCATATTGGACTGTATGACGCGCTCGGATTCGTAGTCGAGTGCGCTGGTGGCCTCGTCGAAGATCAAGATGCGGGGGTCGCGCATCAGTGCCCGCGCAATCGCAATGCGCTGTTTTTGTCCGCCGGATAGTCCGGTGCCATGCTCGCCGAGCATGGTGTCATAGCCTTCGGGTAGTTCCGATATGAAGGCATGCGCGCCGGCGAGCTGGGCGGCCCGTATAACCCGCTCCAGTGGCACACCGGTGTCGCCCAGCGCGATGTTTTCTCTCACGGTACCGTTGAAGAGCTGACTTTCCTGGAGCACAACACCAATCTGCCGGCGCAGTGATGCCGGATCTGCCAAGGCGATATCGATGCCGTCAACAAATATGCGGCCACTGGAAGGTAGCATCAGCCGTTGCAGCAGCCGCGTCAGCGTGCTTTTGCCCGAACCCGATCTGCCCACGATACCAACGACTTCGCCTTGCCTGATGCTCAGATGAATGTCAGACAGTGTCTCCTTGCCATCGGGGCGATAGCGAAAATACAAATGTTCAAAATCGATGCGGCCCCTGACGGGAGGCAGAGCGGTACCGGATGAAGATTTTTCTACCTCCGAATTCAAGATATCACCGAGTCGTTGCACCGAAACGCCCACCTGCTGAAAATCCGACCACATCTGCGCCAGCCGCATGACCGGATTGGCGACATGTCCAGCCAGCATGTTGAAGGCGACGAGTTGGCCAACGGTCAGCTGGCCTTCAATGACCAGACGTGCACCCATCCACATCGTCGCCACGGTTACCAGTTTGCCGATCAGCGAAACGAGATTGCTGGCCCAGTTGCCTACGTTGCCCGCTCTGAAGGCTGCTTGAAGATAAGCCGCCAGCTGGTTTTCCCATTTACGCCGCCAGCTTGGCTCCACAGCCATGGCTTTCACCGTGTCGATGGCATTCACAGTCTCGACCAAAAAGGCCTGGTTTTCTGCGCTGCGTCGGAATTTTTCATCCAGTCGCTGCCGAAGTAATGGAGTCGCCGCAATGGACAGCATCAGATAGCAGGGCAGAGATAGCACCACGATCAACGTCAGTGTTGTACTGTAGAGCAGCATGACGCCGATGAAGATCACTGAGAAAAGCAGATCAAGCACCAGCGTGATGCCGTTACCAGTAAGGAAACTACGAATATTTTCCAGTTCGCGCACACGTGCCACAGAGTCGCCGGCGCGCCGCGCATGGAACCAGGGTAGCGGCAGAGACAGTAGATGACTGAATAATTTTGAACCCAGCTCAACATCAATGCGGCTGCAGGTATGCGAGAACACGTAGGTGCGTAGTGTGCTTAACGCGACCTCAAACAGACTGACGACCAGCAGACCGATCGCGATCACATCCAGCGTACTGAACCCGCGATGTACCAACACCTTGTCCATCACGACCTGGAAGAACAAGGGCGTGATCAGTCCGAACAACTGAAGCGCCACTGATACCAGTAGCACTTCCAGCAGCAGCTTGCGGTATTTGATTACTGCAGGTATGAACCAGGTGAAATCAAAGCGCTGCGCCTCAACGGCCAGCGAGGCACGCGATGCAAACAAGATCAGTTCGCCATCCCATCGAGCCATGAAATCATCCATGGTCATCCAGGAGCGGCCTGATGTCACAGGGTCGATGATCATCACCCGGCCGTTCTTGTGCACTCCATCTGTCGGCGCGTGCGTTGCCTCGGCATGAGCAATCACCATGAAATTTCCGTCGATGTCGGAAGCTATCGACGGTGATGGAAATTTATGCAGTCGCTCAGCGGATATGCGCCGACATTTCGCTGAGAGACCTAATTTATAAGCTGCGTGCAGAATAGATGTTCTACCGAAGGCTCCGGCGTGGTCGCCAAATTCATGCATCAGCTGCCCAGCATCCGCAGCGATACCATGAGATCGCGCGATGGCGAGCAAGCAGGCCAGACCTGAGGCAGAAGCGGGGCAGCGGCGCGGTTCCTCCGCTGCATCTGTTGCCGAATTCGCTGCTGCGGACTGATCGTTAGCGCGAGTGTGATCGACGACAGGGGCGATGTCGTGGTGCAAGGATGCGTGACTCATCGCCAGAACTGACTGCTGGAATAATTAGTCGTCACTGACTGCGCTGCGATCAGCGGTTCAAGATCCGAGGCAATGAGAGTTCGGCCATCATTCAACTGAAATCGTTCGATCTGATGCACGGCCGCGCCAGATTCATTGCGCTCATACCAGCCGGCGATACGAAGGCCATCGTGAGTACCGGCGACCGAGAGACTCAGATCAGAGCCTTGTCGCTCAAATTGCAGGGTGGATTCTGCATGATCGAGTTCGATTCGAATCAGATCATCGCCGCCCGGATCTTGCAGACTGCGCCAGCCGTCGCCGGGATGAAAGTCATAGGCATCATCGCCCGAGGTGCCTTGTATGAAGTCCTGAAAGAGCTGAGCGATAGTTTGCTTGGGGGCTGTCATCGCGGCTCCAGCAGCTACCGGGGTGTCTTGAAGGCTAACAGCCGCCTGATCGAACAGAGGCGAATCGGGCCAAGCACCCACCTCTGATAAGGACTCAGCCGAGGTCGCCGCCAACCAGTCATCCATGGGTAGTAGCGCGTTCCAAGACAGATTCTGCTGCGCTGGCACGATGCTGTTATCCAGCGTGACCGATTCCTCTGGCAGCGTGTAGGCCGGGCTGACGATCAGATCGAACGAAGTTTCCGTGCTGGCCTGCTGCGGGTCGGTCGCGCGCAGTACGATTTGCAACTGGGCGGCATCTACGCCTGTGGGAATGCCCTCGAATCGCAAACGTCGGAAGTCGAACACCAGCCACTCGGGCAGAGGACTGCCATCGGCGAGCGTTGCGGAGAATTCAAGGATGTCGCCCACATCCGGGTCGATGAAGAAGTTCGGCGCAATGTCCAGTTGGAAGAAATCTCCCTCATCGGCGTATTGCGCTGGAAGGTAGCCATAAAGCAGTGGTGCACGATTGCTGCCGGTGGGTGTGTCGGCGAGTTGTTTGAGCAGCGCGGCGAGCTGATCGGTCTCCATCGCATGGGCTTCGCGCAACGGCGCAGGCGCAGGCGCACGAGCGCGCGAGCCGTCATCGACATTGAGCCAGACATCGGCCGCCTGCAGCAAACGACCATCATCAGTCACCGCACGGGTGTAGCCGCGCACCAGCGCATCGGGGCCCTCGAAGCGGTTGAGTACATTACCGTTCAGGTAGAGCTGGCGCAGACCAGCCTGCTGCAGCGTTTGCAGCTCACCTGCATCGCTTTGGCCATTGCGGTTCAGGTCACGCCAGAGCTTGAACTGCTGCCACTTGCCGTCGCTGGCATCAAAGACGCCATCCTGATTGCTGTCGAACTCGACATGCTGTAGCGCTTGCAGGTCGCTGATATCTGGAGTCTGCGGATCGATATGGCTGCCGAAGGCGATCTCGTCGAAGCGATTGATCCGGCCATCGCCATCGACGTCATAAGCGAGGATGCCATCATCCGCGCCGACCCAGGCGATTCGGCGTGCTTGGCCACTGTCATCGGTGACGAAGCGCACGGGGCTGTGATCGAGATCAATGAATTCCAGACCGTCATTGTCGAGATCGATGATTACCGGATCGTAGAAGGCGGTGAATGAAAAGGTGCTGATGGAAGACCCCCCAGCAGAGTCGGTGGCTTTTATCCAGACGTCTTGTTTAGAGGCTCTGCTTCCGCGGCTGCTGTAGCTTGTGAGATCTGCCCTGGTCAGCCTTCCGAAGGTGTCTCGATCTGCTGGATTGAATATATCGTTGCATCGAAAGCTTGATTGATTTGAAAGCGCAGCTTTTCCGATCAGTGGATTTTTTTCTATCGCTAAAGAAGTCGTTTGTTCGAATTCAGGGTCCCAAGCCATTACCTTGAATGAAGTTATTTGCGTGTTGGGGTTAAACCAACTGGTATTTTGTGTGCTGCCGATGAAGATAATCATTTTTGGTGCGTCATTTACAGCCTGTACCGATCCAATAGCCTTTTGTGTCGTCTGCCCCCCTTTGCCATCCTCGACTGTGAATTCAAACTCTAGTGCACCAACATAGTTTATTGGTGCCAGCAGGCGGATTTGCCGTTTATCCGGATCATTTTTTACCTGGATTGACAGTGAACGTAGTGATCCCAATGTTTTTCCACTACCGACTGAAGTAATACATAGTGAATCACCATCGACATCGGATGCTTCCGATAGCAGAAGATCGTGTGAAATATACGTCCACGCCGATTTGGTCGGATCGGTCTCTCCGCCGTCCTCGAGCATCTGGAATCCCACGGGTTTGACCTCGGGCGCATCATTGACCGGCCGTAGCTGTAGTTTCAGGGTTGCCGCTTGCGAGGCCAGCGCTCCATCCGTGACAGCGAAAGACACACAACGCTCGCCATTTGCATGGGGTGCCGCACGAAACACCAACTCACGCCGCTGCTCATCAAAGCTCACGCGGTCCCCGGAGGCCAGTGCCCGCAGCGACTCGGGCAGCAGCCGTATCGGGTCACCGTCAGGATCGATGAAGCATTGAAGTAGCGCAGATTCGCTGATGCGGATCTCCTGATCTTCATCTGCGACGGGCTGCAGCCGGACCCCATCCAGCTGACGCGGCGCATCGTTAATACCGCTGACATCGACCGCATAGAGCCCGGTCGTCGTCAGCCCTTGCGCATCGGCGACCCGATACTCGATCGTTGCCGAGCCGGCATAATCCCTCTCGGGCGTGAACAGCAGCCGATCGTTTTGCAGAACGACCGTACCGCCGGTGACCTTGCCGATACCGGCAAAGCAGAGCGATGCGTGATCATCATCGACATCGGTCGCGTTGTTCAGCAGGTCAGTCAGCATGATCGACAGCGGCTGGTCTTCGTCGGTGTGGCCATGCATCACAGGCACGATGGGCGCATCATTGACGGGTGTGAGTGTGATCACGGTATTGCCCTGCGCCAGACCGCCAGCGCCATCGCTGACGGTATACCGAAATCCCGTGGGTCCGACCCGATTGACTTCTGGCGTAAACATGATTTGCCCATCACGCAGCCTTGCGGTGCCACCTTGGATCTGATCGATGGCGACCACGCAGAGGGTTTGATCCTCGCCTCGCAGAATGTCGGTATCGATCTCATTGGCCAGCAACAGCGCGGTATCGATGATCAGCGGCTGATCTTCGGTGGCGGCGATGGTTTCATCAGCGACCAATGGTGCATCGGTGACTGGATCGATGCGAATCTGGCTGCGCCCAGTGGTCGAGCGTCCGCTGACATCGGTGACGGTGTAGCTGAAGGCAGCTACACCGTTGTAGTTGTGCTCGGGGCGGAAGACGATATCGCCATCGTCGAGTCTCACCTCGCCATGTTCGGCCGCGCCTACGCCGGTGATGCGCAAGGCCGTTGACCCTACCCGCGCATCGGTGTCGGTATCAAAGTCGTTTGCCAGCAGCAAAGGGGCGGCAATGCGCACCACCTGATCTTCATGGGCGTTGATCACGCGTTCCGACACGACGGAGGGAGCGTCTTCGACGGGTGCCAGCAAGATTCGGATCTTCGCAACCGAGCTTGCGCCGTATCGATCGCTGACAAAATACTCAACCGTATCCGTTACTCCGTACTGATCCGTGGGCGGGTTGTAATGGATCATCCCATTGGCAAGCAGCTCTGCCTTGCCCAGCATGACGCGCCCGATACCGCTGATGGTCAGTGCATCACCCTCGGGATCTCGATCATTTGCCAGCAGCATCGCGCCCTCGATCAGCAGTGGCACATCTTCGGCAGACACCATCGATTCGCCCAGTACCGTCGGCGCATCGTTCACAGGCACCAGCTTCATGTTGAGCCGTTGCTCGTAAACTCGGCCGAATTTGTCGGCCAGAACCACCGTCAGGCTGGCGTCGCCGACGTAGTTGGTTTCTGGTCGGAACTGCAGCCGGCCTGCTTCATCATCAACCGATACCGTCCCGTGTGCGCTGCTGCGGATACCCAGCAGTTTGACAGAGCCAGCAGCGCTCCCGAGCAGCGCCATCGCCCGCTGTTCCAGCGGCACATAGCCGATTTTTAGCGTGGCATCTTCATTCATCACCAGCTCAAGCGGTGCCAGGCGGGCGACGGGCTGCTGTGTGACGTAGACGCTGATGGTACTGACGGGAGCCTCTGGACGAGCGGGATCGCTGACTGCGATGACTTGCCGGGTGACGACACTCCCATCCTGCGCGCCCTTGGTGATTTCCAGCAGGCTGTAGACGTCGGACGGTAAGGCAAGCTGTTCGGAGGTACTTTGCGACTCAGATGCTGGCGCTACCGGGTCGCTCTGGATATCCGTAGCTGAGACCCTGCGGCTTTCGGCCCAGCGGTCATCGAAGGCCGATGTATTGTTGATGGCTTGGGTCTGCAATGAGGTACCGAACCGGGCCAGCTGATCGCCTCCGGCAACCGATGCAGACCCAGCCGACCCATCCCCCAGCCGTCGAAACCGGATGCGCATCTGTGCGAGCTGCTCTCTGAATGCGGGATCAACCCAGACATCCTCATCCCCGAAATAAATCACCGTCTCCGCATCCGTGCTGGCAGCAGCCGAGCGCAGACTGCGAACGATATCGGCAAATTCAGCGGATTCAGGATTCAAGCCATAGCGCTTTGCCAGCGCTTGCAGCTCGGCCCGGCGCACTGCTGACAGATTCGCGGACTGCAGCTCAGTGAGCGCGCTCATGTCCTCGACCATCGTCACAAAGTTCTCGCGCAAGCCATCCTCATGTAGCACATTGAGATTGCGGGTGGCCTCATCCTGCACGATCTGCAAGCCCTTGACGTGCGAGAGCAGGTTCACGGTGTGCATGCCAGCGCTGCTGCCATCGGCAAAGCGCACGCGGTGGTTCTTCAAGTCGATCGCGTCGATCGCCATCGGAGAGCGTGGCTGATCCAAGAGCTGCTCAGCGGGCAGCCCCACCGGGCGCAGGTTCATGTCAAACACCTCTAGCGAGCCCGAGCTCCCATCGCCATCCAGATCCACCCACAGGCGAAGCTGCTGATAGACCGGATCATCGCGATTGATCAGGCCATCGTCGTTTGCATCAACATACGCGAGCGAGGGTAGACCGTGCTGGTCGAACGGCACATCGGAGGCATTGAAGAGCTCGCTGCCATCATCCAGCACGCCGTTGCCGCTACGATCGATGCCGAGCAGGGCATCCGCGGGGGACACCCATTGCGTGGCCTCGCGGTAGCCATCACCATCGACATCAAAGCGGGCGACCTGCTGATGCGTGATGCTATCCAAGTCACTGCCGACCTCGCCGGGCAGGTCATCGATCTGTATGCCATCTCCGGCCAGATCGATTGCAATGAGTCTTGTCCATTGCAAGGCTACCGTGTCGCGTGCCGCATGGGTGCGGGCAAATACCGCTTCTTCCTCGGCGCTGGCACGTGCAGCGAGCCTTGGGTCGGCCGGGTGACTGGCATTGAATTCATCCACGGTGGCACGGGCCGATTCCATCTGCAGACGCGCCTGCTGGCGCTGGGCTTCTAGGGTCTGTTGCTGACCCGAGTGCGACTCATCCTCAACAACTTGACCCAGCTCAGACGCCACGAGCTTCGCAGCGGACAAGGCTTTCCATTCTTCCTCCGCCTGTTCGAACACTGCCTGTAGCCGCGAGCGTTCCTGCTCGACGGGGCTCTTGGATCGTAGCCAAGCCGACTCGGTCTGCCAGTGGGATTCATCAGAGCCGAATTTGCCGCGCAGATGATCGACTTCCCACTGCTGTACCAGCGCCTCGGGCAGAAGCAGGGTCTCGCCATAGTGCTCTACCAGATCCAGTCGTGACACACCCATCCAGTTCGGGTTGTCGCGCATTGGGTCGGTTTGCTCGATCGCGAAATAGAAATTACTGACGCCATTGTCGGTGTAGGTGGGCCATGACGAAATATGAATGACTGGCATCCGTGACGCGACCAGCTGCAGCTGATGAGTGGGGTCCGTGATGACCGCATTGGCAGCAGCGATCTGCGATTCCAGCTTCGGTAGAAGCTCATCCAGTCGCTTCTGGAGTATCGAGCGCCCGAGCGGATTGGCGTTCTCGATTCGGTACGCGAGTTGTCCATCGGCCTGTCGGAAGAAGTGCGCGCTGCCCACCGGGGGCGGTGGTGGCGGATCAGACGCAAACAACTGATCGAGCACGTAGGCAGCCACCACCATGGCGATCGGATTGATCGGCACCAGTGCGCCCGCACCCATCAGGGACGTGCCCTTGGAGAGATAGCTGATCGCATTGAGCGCCGAGACCACCGTGGCGGCCGCTGACCCGACCTGTCCGGCTTTGAGCATGTCACCGAGCTTGGCCAGGCTGGCAATCGACAGGATGGCGCCGGCGGTCGAGAGCGCCGCAGATTGCGCGCCTGAGAGATAAGCGCCCCCAAAATGGTTCGCCGCGAGATAGTTCGTGCTATTCAATAACCCCACGGTGCCGCCGATCTTGGCGAGCGTGTCGCCCGAGCGGATAGAGCGCAGCGAGTTGACCAGTGCCAGACCGCTGGAGACATCGCCGACCAGCCCATCCAACTGGGCAGTGACCATGCCTTCGGAGCGCGCATAGTCAAGCGCGATGCGGGCGGTCGAGAGGATCATGCCCGCAGTGTCCTTTTGGCGTAGCGCCGTCAGGAAGTCGGCGATGTCGTGGTGGAGTTGTTCGCGTACGAATTCCACAATCTCTGCAGGCTTGGCATCGAGCGCAGCGATTTCAGTTTTCCGGACATGATTGTCCTTGTCGCGGGTGGTGAATGTTCGTGTGCCATCGGCCGACAGCTTGTCTTCCAGCGTCAGGGTTTCGCCATGGTGACGGTAGGTGTGCAGCACCGTGGTCTCGACGTCATTGCCCTCTGAATCCAGAACGCGAGTTCGGGTTGCGCTGTCATTGATTCGCTCGGTGATGACGGTACGCTGTAAATTACCTTCCCCGTCTCGAAACACACGCTCGGTACGGTAACGGTCGATGGTCTTGATATCGACGGTCTGCACCAAGCGGCGATCTTCATCGCGCGTCACCAGTTGGGTATGGTCGGGTGAGACGCGGATGGTCAATTGAGTCGATCGCAGACCATCATCAATCGCCTGAGCATCAGCAGGGAGGTAGGAGACGAAAGGAATCGCCGACAATTTCTCCAAACCGACTATCTTGCCGTCCGCTGCACGATTAATTCGAATATCCTCGGTCGAGGTGCGATTTCCCTGATAGGTCGTCTGTTCAATCAGTGCTGAATCGGAATTGACGACATGCCACGTCACCCATTGCTTATTCTCGAAGCTCACGACTGTTGACGGGTCGAGGATGACGGTGGAAGTGCGCGTATCACCCGTAACAGGGTCTGTATCCTTAAGTACAAGGAAGCCCGACTTGTCCGGTCGGATGACCGCCATGCCCGAATCCGGGTGAGTGAGAATTTGTGTGCCATCCTTGTGAACTTCGAGCGAGCGACCATCGGGCATATGGGTTACCACCGTGCCATCCAAGGGGTTCGTGTCGACCACCATCGGCGGAAGTCCAAGCGCATCTTGTCGCTTGATCTCGCGCTGCCATCCCTCCTGTGCAGGGCCGACAGCTGCATCTGCATCAAAGGCTGGCAGGGGTGACTGTGATGAGCCGATTGCTTGGCCGGTGAGGTAACCACCGAACAGGAATTTCACTGATTGCGCAAGATTC
>RGFZ01000049.1 GCA_010024875.1 Oxalobacteraceae bacterium
GTGTTGCTGGCGGCGGGCGATACTTTTCGTGCAGCCGCACGTGAACAGCTGACGGTCTGGGGTGAACGCAATGACGTTGCCGTGATCGCGCAGGAATCCGGCGACCCGGCGGCCATCGCTTTCGACGCTGTTCAAGCAGGCAAGGCGCGCGGCATGGATGTGGTCATGATCGATACCGCAGGTCGCTTGCCGACCCAGCTGCACCTGATGGATGAGCTGAAAAAAATCCAGCGCGTGATCGGTAAAGGCATCGCGTCTGCACCGCATGAAGTACTGCTCGTCATTGATGGCAACACAGGCCAAAATGCGCTCGCGCAAGTCAGAGCATTCAACGATGCGCTGACGCTGACCGGCCTGATCGTGACCAAGCTTGATGGCACCGCGAAAGGCGGCGTGCTCGCAGCGATCGCGCGGCAATGTCCAGTGCCAGTGTATTTCATCGGCATAGGTGAAGGCATTGATGATTTGCAGCCTTTCATCGCCAGCGAATTTGTCGATGCGCTGCTGGGCTGATACCGAATTTTCGAAAGACGGCGAATGGCCATCATCTCTTTTTCTCACGTCTCCAAAAAATATCCGGGCGATATCACTGCACTGTCCGAGCTGTCACTGGACATTCGCGAGGGTGAGCTGATTTTTCTTGCAGGCCCGTCCGGCGCCGGCAAGTCGACCCTGCTGAAGCTGATCGCTGGCATCGAGCGCCCCAGCGGCGGCACGCTGCAGGTCAGCGGACAAGACATGCGCAAGGTCAACCGCACGACGCTGCCCTTCCTGCGCCGCAAGCTAGGCCTGATCTTGCAGCAGCACCGGCTGCTGAATGATCGCACTGTCCTTGCCAACGTGATGATGCCGCTGATCGTCAGCGGCGCCGATCTGCGTGAAGCGTCTGAGCGCGCCCAAGTGGCACTGGAACGCGTTGGGCTCGGTGACAAAGCGCGTGCGCTACCAGTGGCGCTCTCGGGGGGAGAGCAGCAACGCGTATCGATAGCGCGTGCCATCGTTCACAAGCCGCGCATCATTCTGGCGGATGAACCGACTGCCAATCTCGATCGCGACAGCGGCAAACTGGTGACTGACATGCTGTCTGCATTCAATGCAGCGGGTGTCACTTGCGTGATTTCCACGCACGATGAACGCCTGCTGCAAGGTGCCGACCGCGTGGTACAGCTCTCGCACGGACGAATCATCGCGGTGCAATCCGCCGGTAGTGAGGTAGGCGTATGAACTGGCTACGTGAACACCGTCTCGCCTTGCGCTCGGCGCTCGCACGCCTGCGTGCTGCACCCGGAAGCTTTGTGTTCAATGTGCTGGTGATTGCACTGGCTCTGGTATTGCCACTGGCTGGCCTGACCCTGCTTGATAATTTGCGCCCTGTATCACGTGAGCTTGCGGTAGAACCCGAGATCAGTGTGTTTCTGTCTACCGATGCGACGCGCGAACGTGCGCAAGCGATGAGCGACGAGCTGTACGCGGCGGCCAAATCAGCCGGTCTGGCCGTGAAGGTGGAATTCATCTCACGCGAGAAGGCGCTGGACGGGCTGAAAGCCCGCGCGGGGCTGAACGAGGTGGTGACTGCACTGGGCACCAATCCCTTACCGGATGCCTATGTCGTCAGGCTGGCGAGCAGAGGCGATGCGACAGCCAGCAAGCGCTTCGAGCAACTCGCCGATAGCTATCGTCGACTGGCAGCAGTCGAGACCGTGCAGCTCGATGCAGCCTGGGTCAGGCGCCTTGCCGCGCTGATGCAGCTGGCTGAGATCGCCCTCTGGCTGCTGGCCGCTGCGCTAGCCGGCGTGGTGCTGGCGGTGGTCTTCAACACCATCCGGCTGCAAGTGATCACGCAGACCGAAGAGATCGCGGTAGCGCGGCTGCTGGGCGCGACGGACAGTTTTGTGTCACGGCCTTTTTATTACATGGGCGGGCTGCTGGGTCTGTGCGCTGGCGCGCTCGCGCTGGCGGGCGTGCTGGGCGCACTGGCGCTGCTCAATACGCCAGTCGGTGAACTTGCCCGGCTATATGGCTCGAGCTTCCGACTGGCACCGCTGGATACGCGCTCAACAGCCCTGCTACTGCTGGCAAGCACCGGATTGGGAGTCACCGGCGCCCTGTTGTCACTTTGGCGGGCGCTGCGCCGGGTCGGTTAAAATTTTCAAACTGATATCTTTCGTGCAGCTCAACTGCCCGCACCCTGCGTCATATCCTGAGATTGCGTCAGCTCTGAGCTATTAGCACTCGCTCGCGGAGAGTGCTAACATTAGCTTTATACGGGCAGAGTCAGCTTGTCACAGTGCCGCGCCCGGACCGTCCAATCCAGGAGAATTCATGACCGCTATGTCTGCTTCGTCCGCCCTCGTGCCGACTGGGCCTCAGTCGCTGGCGCTTGGTTTCCCGGCCAGCCTCGGCAATATCGATGCCTACATCTCTGCAGTGAATCGCCTGCCGATGCTGTCTCAAGAAGAAGAGGCTAGCCTCGCGCGCAAGCTGCGCAATGAGAATGACCTCGCCGCAGCGCAATCCCTGATCATGTCGCACCTGCGTCTGGTGGTGTCGATCGCGCGCGGCTAAAGGCGTGCGCCTAGTGTCTTATGCGATTCACTGGATCAAAGCCGAGATTCATGAGTACATCTTGCGTAACTGGCGCATGGTAAAACTGGCCACCACAAAAGCCCAACGCAAGCTGTTCTTCAACCTGCGCAGCCACAAGAGCGGGCTGGATGCAATGACGCCTGATCAAGTGGATTCGCTCGCACAGACGCTGAATGTGAAGCGTGAAGAAGTGATCGAGATGGAAACCCGGATGGCGGGACGCGATATCGCGCTAGAAGCGCCGACGGATGATGATGACGATCACTACGCACCGATCGCTTATCTGTCATCCGAGCACTCCGAACCGGCGAAGATGCTGGAGGCGCGAGAATATGATCGTCTGCAATCAGAAGGCCTCGAAGTTGCACTGTCGTCACTCGATGATCGCTCGCGGCGCATCGTCGAGGCGCGTTGGCTGGCGAATGATGATGGCTCGGGTGCGACGCTGCATGAACTCGCTGCCGAGTTCGGCGTGTCCGCCGAACGTATACGCCAGATCGAGGTCGCGGCAATGAAAAAGATGAAAGCGGCGCTGGCCGAGTACGCATAGCATCAGCGCCAGCAGCACTCGCGACAAGGGCCCTTTCGGGCCCTTATGCTTTTTGTGCTTTTACATGCGCTCGCTGATTGAAATCAACTAGCGGTCACGCACCCGCCAGCAATTGCCTGAGATCTTTTAGCAAGGCGTCGTCTGGCTGGCCATGGCGAACGAACAAACGAATCCGACCTTGTGCATCGAATACATAGCTGCCCGCCGTGTGATCAATGGTGTAGCTCTTGCCATCCTTGCCCGGCACTTTTTGTGCGAACACCTTGAAGTCTTTGGCAACCTTGTCGATCGTGGCCTGATCGCCGGTGAGTCCCAGGAAGGATGGATGGAAGGCTGGCACAAAGCTGGCCAATAGTTCGGGGGTGTCACGTTCAGGGTCGAGCGTGATGAATACCACCTGCAAGTGTTCTGCCTCCGGTCCCAGCGCTTTCATGATGCCTGCCATCTCGGCCAAGGTGGTGGGGCAGACATCCGGGCAATGCGTAAAACCGAAAAACACGAAGACCAGCTTGCCACGGAAATCTTCGAGCGAACGCCGCTGGCCATTCTGGTCCGTCAGCGTGAAGCCTTTCGCATAATCCAGACCGGTAACATCGGTGTTGTTAAACGAGACCCTGGGTTTTTGCGCCTGATCGCAAGCCGTCAGTGACAACGACAACGCCAGCGCACTGGCCAGTACGATCAAAAATCGGCGCATGGACATCAATAAGGAAGGTAATGGTCGATCAGCAGCGCCGCGAACAAGAGCGACAGATAGATGATCGAATAGGCAAAGGCTTTGCGAGCGACGAGATCGTCATAATGCTTCCAGATGCGCCATGCATACCAGAGGAAGATCGCACCCAGCACGATTGCGCTGACCAGATACAGAATGCCGCTCATTCGCACCGCGAACGGCAGCATCGAGGTGGCGAACAGCACAATGGTATACAGCCAGATATGAAAGCGCGTGAATTCCATGCCATGCGTGATAGGCAGCATGGGGAGGCCTGACTTGGCATAATCATCGCGACGGTACAGCGCAAGCGCCCAGAAATGCGGTGGCGTCCAGACAAAGATGATCAGCACCAGTATCCATGCTTGCATTGGAACATCATTGGCGATCGCGGCCCAGCCCAGTGCGGGAGGCATCGCGCCAGACAAACCGCCGATCACGATGTTCTGCGGCGTCGCTGGTTTCAGGATGATGGTGTAGATCACGGCATAGCCGACGAAAGTGGCAAAGGTCAGCCACATCGTGAGCGGATTGACCAGGTTGTACAGCACCCACATGCCGGCACCGCCGATGACGCCAGAGAACAGCAGCGTCTGCGGCACGGTGATCTCGCCGCGCGCAAGCGGACGGCGAGCGGTGCGCGCCATGCGCGAATCGATTTCTCGTTCAACCAGACAATTCACCGCGAACGCTGCGCCAGCCAGAAGCCAGATACCAATGGTGGCCGAGATCAGCACGGGCCAATCGGGCAGGCCAGGGGTGGCAAGGAACATGCCGATCACCGCGCAGAATACCGCCAGCTGTGTGACGCGCGGCTTGGTCAACGCCCAATACTGAGCGATGCGATTTTGCTGAACGGTCAGTGTCGTCATGGGGATGGGTTTTCAGGCGGGCGACAGGCCAGGACGGGGAACAATGGCGACGCTCTCGGCTGACAAAGCGACTCGATAGTTTAGCATGGTGAGCAGCAGCAACAGCAGCGCGGCACCGGCGTTATGCAGTACCGCCAGCGTCAACGGCCAGTCGAGCATGACGGTGGCAACGCCTATGCAAAACTGCGCCAGCAGCGCCCATGACAACGCACGCGCTAGCGTCCGCATTCCCTCCAGCCGCAGCGCCTTGTGACCGACCCAGGCAATCACGCCAACAGCCACCAGTGCGAATGCGCGATGTGCCCAATGAATCGCGACCAATGCGTCGAAAGGCAAGTAGTCGCCGGCGGCGGTCATGCCCAAATGTCGCCAGAGCGTGAAGCCGTGTTCGACATCCATGTCAGGCAGTAGCGCCCCCTGACATAGGGGAAACCCACCGCAGGCCAGCGCAGCGTAATTAGTGCTCACCCAGCCACCCAGCGCAATCTGCATGAGCAGCGCGAGCGCCGCGACCACGCCTGGCCAGCGCAAAGACGCCGCCTCGGGGGCGATCGCTGGCTGGGCGCTTTGCCGCATGGCGTGCCATGTCAGTAGTCCCAGCAGAGACATGCCCAGCAGCAGATGAATGGTCACGATGATAGGCTGCAGCTTCAGGGTAACGGTCCATGCGCCGAAGGCGCCCTGAACGCAGACAAATGCCAGCAGCAGCATTGGCAGGCGCGGCGAGTAACGCGATGCTTCGGTGCGTTTCCAAAGCCGCCACGCAACCAGCAGCGAGGCAATGATCAGCGCGCCGACGCCCATGGCCAGATAGCGATGAATCATTTCTATCCAGGCCTTGATCACAGTCACCGGGCCGGTGGGCATCAATGTCTCGGCGGCGCGTATTTCTTCATGCGCGAGGAAAGGATTAGCCTCGCCATAACAGCCAGGCCAGTCGGGGCAGCCCAGACCGGAGTCGGTGAGCCGTGTAAAGGCACCGAAGACAATCAGATCAAAAGTGAAAAACACCATCACCCACGCAAGCTTGCGAAAGCGATCGGTGCCGCGCGACAGATAAACGAGGGTGGCGGGTATTAACGCCACCAGCAAGCCCTTCAAGGCCAATGCGAACAGCATGATCAGCCGATGCCCGACGCCTTCAGCAGGCGGGTAAGGTCTTTTTTGATCTTGTTGGCATCCGGGTCTTTCGGGAACCGCATCATTAGGTTACCGAGGGGATCGATCATGTACAGATGATCGCTGGCTTTGGTTGCTTGAGCGCCTTCAAGCACCGGCAGCCAGGCCGCAAGCTTTTGCGGATCAACGCGCATGAAATGCGTACCGTCATACTGCTTCATCAAACTGATATCCAGTGGCGCATCATCGGTCACCAGCCACACGCGTTCGACACGATCCATCTCCTTGCCCTGAGTGAGACGCAGCTGCCGCATGTAGTACAGCTTCTGCTGGCAAGCCGCCTCGCAGCTTGCACTATCAACCTGCAGCAATATCCACTTTCCACGCAGCTGCACCAGCGAAGCTGGCTGCCCCTCGAGATCCACGCTGGCCAGATCCGGTATGGGGTACGCTCGCGGATCAATCAGGTCGCCGTAATTGTTGCGAACCTGCGGCTTGATCACGTAGTAGGTGAGATAGGACAAAATCACGGGAGCCGCACAGGCGGCGATCACGAGGAACAGGGCCCAGTAAGTCTTTTTTTTCACCTCGGTGGGTGAAAGGCTGTCACTTGCTTGCACGTCGTGTCGCTCGTTTGTTCGATTATAAAAGTATGCAGGGGTAGCTTGCTGGCGCGAATAAAATCCGCGACCTCGGCATTCTGAACGATGGTGCCCGGCCCGAGTTCGCCCGGCTCACCCAGTTGCATCAGCTTGCCCGCAGAGTGGCGCACCTTGCCTTCGAGATGCACCGGTGATGGCGGAAACGGTATCTCGGGCAGCCGCGTCGGATCACGCGCATCGCGCGGAAACCAGCCGCGCAAGACCAGGACCGACTGCGGGCTGTCGACGAGCTTCATTGGCATGAGCAGATAAAAGCCGCTCTTGCCACGCAGAGGACGATTGTCCAGATAGACGCCCCATTCTCTGACAAACTCCCCCTCGGCTGTCACGCGGCGAAACTCGTCAGGCAGCTCACCCGATTTTAACGCGCTGGCATTCAATGGGTCAAAGCCTGCCAGCTCACCCGATTTTAACGCGCTGGCATTCAATGGGTCAAAGCCTGCTCGACCTATCAGCTGCTGCTGAAGCACGAGCTTTTCTTCGGCACGCCGCATCTGCCAGTTACCAAGCGAAATACCGATGGCGCACACGACAACCGTGGCCACCAAAGGAACCCAGCGCAGACGAAAGTGCATTCGCATTAGAATAGAGTCTTTACTCGCTAGTCATGCGCCAGAGAAGGCTTTGCTCGCGCTTGGTGCAGCGTCTCACGCAGCCCATCATGAAAATTGTCGTCGGCATTGCCTTCATCCTGATCATTGCCAGCCTCGGCTCTGCGCTTGTCTTCCTGATGCGTGACAAGGGTCGCAGCAACCGTACCGTGCACGCCCTGGCGTTTCGCGTTGGATTTTCAGTATTGCTGTTTGTGCTGATTCTCGTGGCGAATCGCCTCGGTTGGATACAGCCGACCGGCATCGCCTATTGAGTCGGGTTTTCAGCATACTCGAATGTCTTTAGATCCGATCCAGTAAAAAAGCCGCACACCAGTGCGGCTTTTTTGTTTGTTCCGTGACCGCTTACATCCAGTACACGATCACGTAGAGACCCAACCAGACCACGTCAACAAAGTGCCAGTACCATGCCGCGCCTTCGAACGCGAAATGATGATCTGGCGTGAAGTGACCTTTCATCACGCGATACAGCACGACAGACAACATGATCGCACCCATGGTCACATGAAAGCCATGGAAACCGGTCAGCATGAAGAAAGTCGAACCGTAGATGCCGGAAGTTAGCTTCAGGTTCAGCTCTTGGTACGCATGCGCATACTCGTAGGCCTGGCATCCAAGGAAGATCGCGCCGAGCACCACGGTGATGAAGAGCCACAGCGCGGTCTTGCTGCGATCGCCTGCGCGCAGCGCGTGATGGGAGATGGTCAGTGTCACGCCCGAGGTCAGCAGCAGCGCCGTGTTGATGGTCGGGATCCAGAACGGGCCCATGGTCTGGAACTTCTCGATCGTGCCTGCAGGGCCTGTATTGCCCCAGTTGCCAGCGAAATCAGGCCACAGAATCTTGTGATCGAGATCAGCCAGCCAGGGCATGGTGATCGCGCGCGCGTAGAACAACGCGCCAAAGAATGCACCAAAGAACATGACCTCGGAGAAGATAAACCAGCTCATGCTCCAGCGATATGAGGTATCGATACGCGCGTTGTACAGCCCGCCTTCGGATTCGGCGATCGCGTCGCCGAACCAGTAATAAAGGATCACCAGCGCCGAGATGATCCCAAGAATATTGACCGGCTTGCCCCAGCCCACGCCATTGACCCATGCGGAGGCACCCGCCATCGTCACCAGCAAGGCGGTGCCCATCAGCACCGGCCATTTGGAGGGACTGGGTACAAAGTAATACGGCGCTTGACCATGTTGAGTGCTCATCGACTTCCCCTGATTACAGTGTTCAAAATTGTGTTACCCGCGATGAAGATACGGCGTGATTATTAAAACTTATGCCGCTACCACTAACTTTACGACCATCAGCAGCCCCAAAACGAACAGCGCGGCTGCGATAATGCCCGCGACAATGACATGCACCGGATTGAGGTTTTGCACGTCTTCATCGTAGTCGCTCTTCTTTCTCACGCCGAAGAAAGACCAGAGCACCGCCCTGACCGTGGCGCCAAACGAGATCTTGCGCTGCACGGCTTCCTTCAGCTCGTTCATCAACCTGCTCCCATCAACTCGACTTACCCTTCAGCCCCACCTCGAAAAAAGTGTATGACAGGGTGATCGTCTTTACATTTTTCGGCAGCGACGGATCGATGTAAAAGCTCACAGGCATCTGCCGCGACTCTTTCGGGCCAAGTGTTTGCTGCTTGAAACAAAAGCACTCGAGCTTGCGGAAGTACTGTCCTGCTTCTATGGGCGCATAGCTCGGTATTGCCTGAGCCTCCATCGCCCTGTCCTGCGTGTTCACAACCTCATAGACCACTTGCGCCATCTCACCCGGATGAACCTCCAGACTGGCCACGACGGGCTTGAACCTCCAAGGACCGGTCGTGTTCGCATCAAACTCCACCGTGATCGTGCGACTGGTGTCCACCTGAGTGTTCGCCGGCTTTACATCCACTGTTTCCTGCACTGCGAGCACATTGATGCCGGTGATCTCGCAGATCTTCTTGTATAGCGGTACCAGCGAATAGCCAAAGCCGAACATCAACACCGCGACCATCACCAGCTTGCCAAGCATCCGCGCATTGCGCCTCTGCTTGCGCTGGCCGGCCGTCTGCTCCTGCATATCCATGCTCTTCAGCGCAGCAGCGTGTGCTTGATGATCACACCAATAAAAAACGCCACTGCCACCGACAACAGAATCAGCGCGGTGCGCAGATTGCCAGGCTTGTTCTGATCAGACATCTGAACCTTTGCTTCGGGTCATGCTACGAGGCAGGCTGGCGGTTCACGCCAGCCTGCCTATTGATTACCTACCCCGGAATTACTTGACCGTCGGTGGAGTCTCGAAGGTATGGAAGGGTGCCGGGCTCGGCACGGTCCATTCAAGACCCTCGGCACCATCCCAGGGCTTGGCTGCAGCCTTCTCGCCACCACGGATGGAGGGCAACACGACGAAGAACAGGAAGTAAGCCTGCGACAGACCGAAACCGAACGCACCGATCGACGCGATCATGTTGAAGTCAGTGAACTGCGCTGCGTAGTCAGCATAGCGACGCGGCATACCCGCCAGGCCCAGGAAGTGCATCGGGAAGAACGTGACATTGAACGTGATCAGCGAAGCCCAAAAGTGGATCTGGCCACGGGTCTCGTTGTACATGAAACCGGTCCACTTTGGCGCCCAGTAGTAAAAGCCAGCGAACAGCGCAAACAGCGAGCCCGCTACCAGTACGTAGTGGAAATGCGCGACTACGTAATAGGTATCCTGAAGCTGAATGTCAACTGGCGTGATCGCACAGATCAGGCCCGTGAAGCCGCCCATCGTGAACACGAAGATGAAACCGATCGCCCACAGCATCGGTGTCTCGAATGTCATTGAGCCCTTCCACATCGTCGCGATCCAGTTGAACACTTTCACGCCGGTAGGAACGGCGATCAACATCGTCGCGTACATGAAGAACAGCTGGCTGGTCACCGGCATGCCGGTAGCAAACATGTGATGCGCCCAGACGATGAACGACAGGATGGCAATTGATGACGTCGCATACACCATCGAGGTATAGCCGAACAGCGGCTTGCGGGAAAAGGCCGGGATGATCTGCGACACGATGCCGAATGCCGGCAAAATCATGATGTAGACCTCGGGATGACCGAAGAACCAGAAGATGTGCTGATACATCACCGGATCGCCGCCACCAGCTGCATTGAAGAACGAAGTACCAAAGTGACGATCAGTCAGCGTCATGGTGATCGCGCCTGCCAGAACCGGCATCACCGCGATCAACAGATAGGCCGTGATCAGCCAGGTCCAGACGAACATCGGCATCTTCATCAGCGTCATGCCTGGAGCGCGCATATTCAGGATGGTGGTGATGATGTTGATCGAACCCATGATCGACGACGCACCCATGATGTGCATCGCGAAAATGCCCATGTCCATACCGATACCCATTTGCGTGGTCAGCGGGGCGTACAGTGTCCAGCCCGCAGCGGTTGCGCCGCCGGGAACGAGGAAGGAGCCAACCAGCAAGATCGCCGCCGGCGGCAGCAGCCAGAATGAGAAGTTGTTCATTCGCGCGAAAGCCATATCGGCTGCGCCAATCTGCAACGGGATCATCCAGTTTGCGAAACCAACGAAAGCCGGCATGATTGCACCGAACACCATGATCAGGCCGTGCATGGTGGTGAGCTGGTTGAAGAACTCCGGCTGAAACAGTTGCAGACCCGGCTTGAACAGTTCGGCGCGTATACCCAGCGCCAACAGACCGCCGGTCAGCAGCATCACGAACGAGAACCACAGGTACAGCGTACCGATGTCCTTGTGATTGGTCGCGTATAGCCAACGACGCCAACCGTGCGGATGATGATCGTCGTGGTCGTGGGCGTGGTCGTCGGCGTGACCGTGTGCGTGATCAAGGGTTGTGCTCATGGGATTCTCCTGATTTCTCGATTACTTGCGCGCTGCCAGAACTTCGGCGGGCTGAACAATGTTGTCGGATGCCTTGTTCGACCAGGTATTGCGAGTGTAGGTGATCACCGCTGCGATCTCGGTGTCTGACAGTGTGGCCTTCCAAGCCGGCATACCGTTCTTGCCGTTGAGCAGAATGCCGATCTGGCCGTCCTGGGGGCCGTTGACCATCTGCGAGCCGTCCAGCGCAGGGAATGCGCCGGGAACACCTTTGCCATTGGCTTGGTGGCAGGCCACGCAGTTGGCTGCGTACACTTTCTCACCTCGCGCTGCGAGATCAGCCACGGTCCAGGTTTTGTTTGGATCATCAGCGCTGGCTGCCATCGCCTTCTTCTGCTCGCCCACCCACTTCGCGTAATCCTCCTCACTGACCACGTTTACCACGATGGGCATGAAGGCGTGTTCCTTGCCGCACAGCTCGTAGCAGTTACCGCGGTAGGTACCGATCTTCTCGGCCTTGAACCAAGTGTCTCGCACAAAACCTGGGATCGCATCCTGCTTCACGCCGAAGGCGGGCACGCCCCATGCGTGGATCACGTCATTTGCAGTGGTGACGATACGGATTTTCTTGTTGACTGGAACGACCAGTGGGTGGTCGACTTCGAGCAGATAGTTGTCGCCTTTGGGCGCCAGGTTCTGGATTTGATCACGCGGGGTCGCCAATGCCGAGAGGAAGGCAATCCCCTCGCCTTCACCCTTCAGATAATCGTAGCCCCACTTCCACTGCATGCCCGTGGCTTTGATGGTGATATCGGCATTGGACGTGTCTTTCATTGCGACGACGGTCTTGGTGGCGGGCAGCGCCATCAAGACAACGATCACGAAGGGGACCACCGTCCATGCGATCTCGACCGTAGTGCTCTCGTGGAAGCTGGCCGCCTTGTAACCCAGAGACTTGCGGTGCTTGAGGATGGAGTAGAACATCACGCCGAATACGGCGATGAAGATGGCGATGCAGATGACGATCATCCAGATGTGCAGCTCGTACACATCAGCCGCGATGGAGGTCACCGGTTGCTGGAAGTTCAGCTGGTGAACGGCCGGACCGCCGACCATGTCATTGACCGCCAACGCTGAGCCGGACACCAGCGTCCCGGCCGCAGCCATCAGCGAAAAGAGTAGGCGCTTCGCGTGTTTCATATAGTCCTCAAAAGCCTGATTGAAATGCAGTTCTCTGATCATTGGTTTTGGACAACCGCCCGTGCACCAAGCCGGTAGCCCGATAATTCACGATTCAGCTCATGCGCGAATTCGTGTCGCTTGCGCTCAGTGAGGTATCTGCCAACCTCGACCCGTTCACCGTTGGCTTCGAGTAGGATCAGCCGCTGACGGGGTTCTGGTATCGCGACCCGCGTGCGACGCGGATCAAGATGAAAAGAGAGGCTTTGCTCCGCCTGCACCAGATCAACCCGCAGTTCTGCTTCGCTTAGCGAGATGCATTCCCTGTCCATTGCATGACGACCAAAATAAATAAAAGCCGCCGCTACCGCGAACATCTCCAGCACCGCAAACACCATCACCACCCAAGCACCATGCATCACGAAATACGCCGCGACAAGAAACGATGCCATGCACAGCGCCGCGTAGGCCTTAGCGAGCTGTCTCGGCGAAATCGAGCAATTTTTTTTCAAAATCCACTCGCGCGTCGCCATGTCACCACATCCTGACCCAAAATGGGCTTGCAATTGAGCCAAATAAAGCTTCGGGAGTATAAGCGAAAAGAATAAGGTGGGCAAACCGCGAGCCTGCGGCTATTCCCTATAAACTCGGCGGTTTTTTTTCGTACGTAAAATTCTCTGCCTACCGTCGATGAAGGTGGACGATGCTTTCCCCGGCAAGGTTTTTTTTCGGCAGCGAGCGGAAAGCATGGCCATAAACTACCTCTACAGACAGCGAAATGCGTCCATCTGCAGCCTTCTGCTCGTCTAGTGCCCGCTTGAGCGCCCCGAATGCAGCGCGGCCTGTCAACCCGGCTTTACGCTCAACGAAGGGGTTTCCGCCAAAAGACCTGACGTCGGCAAGCAATTCATCGCTTGATGAATAAGTGATATTCAGTTTCTCCATATCCATTACCGGGTCCGCAAAACCCGCTTCAACCATCATATCGCCGTAGTCGTGCAGATCGACGAAGGGCAGCACGGTCGGAACGAGGCCAGCCTTGACATACGCCGCCCTGAGTTCGGCAAACGTGTCGGGGCCAAATGCGCTGAACATCAGCAAGCCATCCGCGCGCAAGACCCGCGCCCATTCGCGCATGACCCGATGAGGCTGAGGATGCCAGTGCAGCGCGAGATTGGACCACAGCAAATCCATGCTGGAAGCAGCGAGCGGAAGTCTGCCGAAATCAGCACAGGCCAGATACGGCAGCTCCAAAGCGCCTAAGCCTGCGCGCCAGCGACGAAGAAATTTTTTCATGCGTGATTCCGCCTGCTGGCTACGATGCCGCGACATCGCCAGCATGGCGGTCGACGCATCCATGCCGAACAACTCGGCCTGTGGGAAGGCCTGCCTCAGTGACATGAGATCGTCACCCTCGCCGCATCCCGCATCCAGCAAACGGGAAGGATGGGTCTTGATCAGGGACAGTCGCTCGAACATCCGACCCGATATCTCGCGACGGAGGAACTGAGAGCGTTCGCAGCAGGAAGGCACGGAAAAAAGCTGACGCACCCGGCGCAGCGAGATAGGTGCGCTCGCCCGACTGCCGTCATCTTTGTCGGGTACAGGAGACATGGATCCGTCAACGCAAATGAAATAATGCCGCGCAGTGTAACGCAGCCGCACAGCACATCAGTCCACAGACCGGGCATCTCTCGACACGCCACAAACGCATATATGCCAAATAATTTCAGCATCAGGCCGCACCGATGGCGTCCGTGGGCAATCACACTGGCTCGCGCCGTCTCACAAGGACTTCTGTCTTCTGATTGCCTCATGTGCGGCATCAGCGACTCGGCCGTACTGTGCGAGGTCTGCATGAATGGACTTGTGGATACCGTTACACCTCGGTGTACAAGGTGCGGCTTGAAAATGATGACAAGCGCACACAACGACACCCTGTGCGGCGCCTGTCAGAGCGAGCCACCAGCATTTGACCAGACGCTGGTCGTGGCAGACTATGCGCCACCCATCGACTCGCTGGTGCAAGACCTGAAGTTTCGCGCGCAGCTGCCATTGGCCAGTGCGTTTGGGGGCTTATTGATCCGTGCTGCTGGCTCGTCGTTGCAAGCGGCAGATGTTCTGCTACCGGTGCCACTATCGCGTGAACGACTGGAACAACGCGGCTTCAATCAGGCGCTCGAAATAGCCCGACCACTTGCACGCGCATGGAATAAGCCGCTGATCATCGATAGTTGCGTGCGCACCAGAAACACCAGCCCACAAGCAGAACTACCTCTGACCCAGAGGCGGGTTAACATGCGCGGCGCATTCGCAGTACGAAATCGCCGCATTATCGAAAATCAGCATGTCGTGGTCGTTGATGATGTGATGACGACTGGGCACACATTGCAAGAACTGGCGGCTTGTCTGAAGCGACATGGTGCTGCACACGTCAGCAATCTCGTGCTGGCGCGAACGCCGATACGCTGAATCTCGCAAAGGGAGTTATTCCGTCAGCGATTTTTTGGATGGAGAATTCATGTTTCATGTCGTACTGGTGGAACCAGAAATTCCGCCGAATACTGGCAATATCATCAGGCTATGCGCGAACACTGGCGCCCAGCTGCACCTTGTCGAACCACTGGGATTCCCCCTCGAAGATGCGCGCCTGCGTCGCGCCGGTCTGGACTACCATGAATACGCCGAGATGAAAGTCCACCAGAACTGGGACAGCTTCCTGCACAGCACCCAACCGGATCCCGCTCGGCTGTTTGCATTCACCACGCACGGCTCGGCGCTGTTCGCGACCATGAAATTCTTGCCCGGTGATGTGTTCGTGTTCGGCTCCGAAACCAAAGGACTCGATACGGCGCTCCGGGAATCTTTCCCTCAAAATCAGCGGATCAGATTACCCATGCGCCCTGACAATCGCAGCCTGAATCTGTCGAATGCCGTAGCGATTACTGTCTTCGAGGCGTGGCGCCAACATGGATTCGCGGGCGGATCTTGAGTTAGCTGCAGTTTTATAATCTCGTGCAGTGAAACCCATTTTCAAAGCAATAGAAAAGGACATCGTCATGCTGAAACGAATCGCTCTGACCCTCATCTTGCTGTCGACAGTCACTGGAGAGGCGCTCGCTGTAGCGAAAAACCCGATCGTCATCAGCCAGGCACAAGCCCGCGCTTCGGTGGGCAAAATGCCCAATAGCGCCGCCTTCCTGCAGATAGAAAACCGGGGCAAAAATGATGACGCACTGCTATCTGCCTCCAGCACTGCTGCCGAGCGCGTGGAGATTCATTCCATGAACATGGAAGGCGATGTGATGAAGATGCGTGCCGTCGACAGCCTGGCGATCAAGGCCGGCGAAAAAATCGCGATGCAGTCTGGCCACGGCTATCACCTGATGCTGATGGGGCTGAAAAAGTCGCTGAAGGCCGGCGAGAAGATTCCGGTCACCCTGATTTTTCGAGACGCCGGCAAGATCCGGGTCACCGCCGACGTGGTCGAGACTGGCGCGCCAGCCAAACCCGCCTACGGCATGCATGAGCATCACGATCACTGAATCAGCCCGCTGAGGCGGCGAACTACGTACACAACATCATCGACACAGTTTGCCCGACCCAGAGCGACCACCCAAGGCCGCGTCGCGCGCGAGACGCGTGACGCAATCCATCGGCATCGCTTTAGCTGAACATGGCGGGCGCGCTCGGTGCTGCAACCAGTGGCCGAGCGCGGGCGAATTTCTTGTGCCGTTGGTGTACCCGGGTCCGCAATTATAAAATGCCGTCGGAATCCAAGAGCTTGGCGACAAAATACTGAATTCCCGGACGGCGATTCTTCCGAAATCTGATGTCATAGACACTTTCCTTGATGAGAAGTTGATGTGACATCTGGTCTCGGAAAGCGATTAGTGATGTAGTTTTAATGGGATCAGAGTAGATTCGCTCACCAGGGGTGGAATGACTGGAATCCATTTTTCGGTTTTTAGGTCAAAATATCCAAGAGCACTCGTTCCGTGCTTACTTCTAAGGGCTGGTCCGCGATAAATGAAAGCCACATAGTCTCCCGACGGGGCGGCCGAATATCGTGATACCGATGCCATATTCATCCTAGGTTCTCGCCATAGAGTTGTGTTGCCCGAGGCATCTCTTCTGACGAGGGAAAACCCTATGTTAGCGGGTGCAGTTTGGTAAAAAATATTCCTTTTACGATCAGTCGTCGGAAGTTTTGCATACGGCAAGTCATAATAGCCGGGCTCAGGAGCAAATCGCATACCGCGTTTGATTCGGAAAATCTCACTTGCCTGATATTGACCGAGATAGTCTGGGCGTTCGACGGTACCCGTATGTTCTGGAAATATGGCCCCAGCGATGATCTCGGATTCTGACAAATAGCTAATCACAGCCGCGTGATAAAAATTGATTGGGCCAGCGAAAAGCTGGTGCTCGCCCGACTTGAAATCAAATTCCCAAATTTCATAAAATGCCATGTTCATCCCCCGGGCCAGCGGCTTGTCGGAGCTTGCCACGAGGTAGGCAAGTTTTTCGCCGGATGGCGATAAGATCGGAAAGAGAATTCGGTTTCGCGGGATTGGCAATACGCGATAGCCACTGCCATCACGATTCATGATTACTACCTCACCATTAGCGTAACTGTTCTTGATGTCAGCATGATCGCCTTTTTTCGAGGGTGGCTGGCGAACAAATACGATCTGCTCGCCTGATGGTGAGAAATTAGCCCCCACGTAATCGTAACTTGTTGGAAGATCCAAGCGCTTATATGAATGATCACGCAGACTATAGATAAGCAAAGAGCAATTTGCATACGGAGTGAATGCATCGCTGTATTCCGAAATCAGCCATTCATCACCGTTGGGATGAATGCTGATGTTCTGAAAGCCTCGCCCTATCAAGCTCGCTTCGAACGGGGGGTAGCGCGTGTTGTCATACGCCCCAGCAGTAGAGGCCGTGAAAATTGAAATCCATGCAGCGAGTCGCTTGAAAAATTTTTTCAACATAGTGGAAATCTTTTGGAGGTAACCGACAACGGCTTGTGTCTGACCTGTTGGGGTGTGGTGTCCAGAACCCC
>RGFZ01000050.1 GCA_010024875.1 Oxalobacteraceae bacterium
GAGGCGGCCGGTATTGCGCTGGCACTGTTCCCAGATCATCCCGAGTTGTTGAAAGAATACGACGCGCTGGCCGAGGCCCTGGGTCTGGGTGCAGTTCAGCGTTAACGGATTGTTAAGGTATTACGCATCATGGTAGGGGCAAAGGTCTGCCGGATTACCGACAGAAATTGCCGCCCCGGGTTTGCCGGGAAAAGAAGTAGCTAAGAATAAACTCTAACCGATTGAATTAATTGAAGTTTTTGTTCTGGCACGGTAGTTGCTAATTTGTGGATAACGTGGGCGACAGCCCACAGCAGATCAAGCAGCACAAAGACGCCGGAAGGAGAAACCGAGCATGGCAGTCATCAATACAAATGTGAAGGCGCTGTTTACGCAGTCAGCGCTCAAGCGTACAGAAGGGACGATGTCCCAGGCAATGGCGCAGCTGTCGACAGGCAAGCGGATCAATACCGCTGGCGACGACGCGGCTGGCCTGGCCATTGCCACCCGGATGACCCACCAGATCCGAAGCCTGAATCAGGCAATACGGAATGCGGGTGATGCTATCTCACTCATCCAGACGGCTGAGGGCGCGACCAACGAGATCACGGACATGATGCAGCGCATGCGAGAGCTAGCGGTGCAGGCGGTCAACGATACCAACGACAATGCCCAGCGCAGCTACCTGGATCTGGAATTCCAGCAGCTCAAGGCCGAGATCGTGCATATCGCCGAGTCCACCGAGTGGAATGGCTTTCCGCTACTGAGCGGCGATGCTGGCGAGCGCGTGGGCGAGATGCCGGTGTACAAAGCGACGTCGGTGAGCCAGATGTCGGAAGTCTTCTTGAATCCCACCACCGTAAGGACCTTGAATGGCAATGATGCCGGCGAAATTCAGACACTGAGCTTCAGCGGCACACCCATGGCAGGTACCATCCGCGTGGGCGGCGTCTCGGTCAATATTACGGCCGCCGATGCAACTAACACGACTACCTTTGCAACGGCGATCAAAGCGGCGCTCGAAGCCGACCCCAGTTATGATCCAAGAACCTCGGGCCGCACCATTGTGCAGTCGAGCGGTGATTTAACTATCACCTACGCACCCAGCGATGCAGATATCGATCCCATCGAGGTGTACGACAGCGGCACCGGCGTGACCTCCAGCGTGACGCAAGACGTGCGCAAGGCAGTAACCAGCACCGCTGAGGACTTTGCCTCCAACGGCGATTTTCTCAAAGCCGGTACGCTGAGCTTCAGCGTCTCCGCAGCAGGTGCTGTCACCGCAAGCTTCAAGGGTGTCGATAATCGAGTATTCACGATGACGGGCGAACTCAATTCGACCACTGGCCAGGTGACGTTCAAGAGCACCGAGGGGCAAAACCGTCACATCATTTCGGATGATCTGACCTACACGCTGAAAGATTCGGCGGGCAATGCGCTCGACATCACCAATCGTGCCGTGGGTCTGTCTGTATCTGTCGAGGGCGGCGTGCCAGCCTTGCGCGCGGGCGACCTTCGCATTAACGGCATCGATATCGGTGCCACTTACGCCTCGGACGACCCATACTCTCCAGTCAATAATGCGGCTGGCAGTGCGATCGCCAAGGTGGCAGCCATTAACCGCGCGGCGACTGCCATGGGCACCAACGCGGGCGAGTCGCAGACGCTGACATTCACAGGAGTACCCAAACCCGGCACCATCGTCGTCGGCGGTGTGAGTGTGCAGATCACGGTGAACGAGAATACCTCGGCACTGGCGACAGCCAAGATTTTTGCTACGCTCAAAGCAAGTACCCAGTTCGGTCCGACCAGCAATCGTTCGCTGACCTATGCACCGGGTGGCTCGACAATCAAGGTGGATTTCCCACCGTCCGAGCGCGACGTGCCCAGCACACCGATTGTCCCAGGCACCACCGGGATTGAGCCGATTGTCGATATCGTCCAGGAATTCGGAACGCAACGACCCGGCACCGGCGTGTTCGCCAAGGTCAATGAAAACGTATTCACCGGCCGCTCGATGAGCGCAGAATCGGTGGTCTCTGGCGTGGTGTTCATTAATGGCTATGCCTCTGCTGACATCACGACCATACTGAACAACACGCGTGCCACGCGTCATACCGTTGTGGATGCGATCAATGCAATCACGTCCAAAACAGGCGTGAAGGCGATCGACACCGGTTATGACTCCAAAGGTATCACCCTGGTCGCCAACGACGGACGTAATATCGAGGTTCGCTTCGAGACCGAGTCCAGCGCAGCGTTGTTCGGTCAGCGCGTCGGCTTGCGCGAAGGTGTGCATACAGCTACCTATTCGCTGGAATCCAAAATTGAAGCACCTGTCGTGATCACCTCGGCCACCACGGGTGACATCGAGCGCACCGGTTTGATCGAAGGTAACTTCACCAAAAATCAGTCCGTTTTCAATACAACACCGCGTGCCACGGTCGATGCGCCTGTGGCGCAGACCGAGGCACTGGTCATCAAAGGTCCGATTAGTGGCACCGAGACTTACTCGGTGACCATCAATGGCACGACCTTTACGACCACCAACACCACCGATCCGCAATCGATACGTGATGAACTGGTCAGCCTGATCAATGCCAAGACCACGTTAGGCGTGACTGCCTCCGCAGGACGCGGCGTCAATGAGGTTCAGCTGACTGCGAATGTCCCGGGCACACCGTACACCCTGACTTCCGAAGGTGACGATACCAACACCGGCACGATGACGCAGATCACCCTCAAGCCCAACCAGCCGGCAAAATACAAGCCGCTGAACGTCGATGATTTGGTCATCAATGGCGTGAAGATTCGTGCCACAACGACCGGTGACGACGAAAAATCCAATATCGTGGCTGCCAGCAGCGACCGCAGCGCCAGTGCGATTGCGATCGCAGCTGCCATCAACGCCTCCAGCAGCGAGACCGGCGTTCGGGCGCTGCCGAATCCCTTCGTTACCAAAGGCCTCAATACGGTGACATCGCTGCCGGAAACCACGCCGGCAGGCACGACCTACAACTTGTACATCAATGGCACCACCGTGCCGGTAGTCATGGTCAAGGATGAAACCGAGACCACTCGACGCGAGAAAGTGGTGGCTGCGATCAACGCTCGTACGGGCCAGCATGGCGTGACCGCGGCTGACAACGGCAATGGCGTGACGCTGACCTCGGATGGTCGCAATTTTTCGGTATGGTTTGACTCGAACCAGAAAGACTTGACTGCCGCCAGCTTTGGTCTGGACAAGGGAGGTCAGGTCGCTCAGGTATCGCGTATCGCGGTCAATGGTGCCGATGGCTCAACCGCCACGGTCAACATCAACGGCAAGGAAATATCATTCACGACGGGTTCTGCAGCCTCCATGGCCGCCGAGATATCGACCGCGATCGCCGCCGAGAACAATAACGCCAGCTCCAAACTGAAGAATATCAAGGTGGTGCTCAACGGCGATGCCATTGATATCGTGTCGATCGTTCCGGGTTCACCTTTCACGATGACGGGAGCAAAGATTTCTCCCACCAGCTCGGCGGCGACCCTGACTCTGTCGCATGTCACCGACAACAGCTACGGCGACAATGACGTAAGTGGTATTCCGAATGGCACGGCCACCTCCACGAACGCTCGCACGATCTACAGTACGGTTCGCTTGATCTCCGATCCGGCGCTGCTGCCCAAACTGCCGTCGCCCTCTGGCGCTCCGCCGTCCGACCAGCTCGACAAGCTGCGCGCGACCGGTCATCCGTTCACGATTTCTGTTGGCGACAAGGGTTACAGTGTCGACGGCAATGAAGAAATGGATCCGCCGAAGGTTGGTCGTCTGGCCTTCCAGGTCGGCGCGTCCGAGAACCAGTACATCACGATCGACCTGGCTGATTTCGGCAAAAAGGGATCGATCACCAGCGGCATCACCGGCGACGTCGATCTGAATGTTGAAGACCGCCGCGTGCGCATCAACACGCGCGAGGGTGCCTCGGCGGTGCTGACGCTGCTTGACGATGCGATGGACAAGATCAACGCGACCCGTGCGACCATGGGTGCGGTCATGAACCGCATGGAGCATGTGATCAACAACTTGTCCAACGTGACGACCAATCTGTCGGCGTCGCGCAGCCAGATCGAGGATGCCGACTACGCAGCCGCAAGTACCGAGCTGGCCAAGTCGCAGATCATGCAGCAGGCCGCGACGGCGGTGCTGGCCCAGGCCAACACCAGCCAGCAGACCGTGCTGAAGCTGTTGCAAGGCTAAGAGCCTGTCCCATTAGGCCGCTAGCGGCGTTGACAGTACCTTGCCGACCGTCTCTACTGTCTGCAGTACTGCCGCCTTGCCACTGACCTCATGGGACTGGCTCTAAGCAGAGCGACCTGAAGGGGCATTCCCTCGGGTTTCGCCTGCTGTGACAAAATAAGACCTGAGGGAGTATTCATCCTGAGGTCAAGATGGAACAGAATCCGAACCGACGCCGCCAGGCCTTGAGGCTGCTTCGCATCGCGCTGATCGCCTTCGGTCTGCTGGTACTGACAGTCGTGCTGCACCCGCAGCGCGTGCTACCGCCCGACATGACGCTGGGCGAATTTTTCCAGGCGATGATCGGCGTACTGATGCTGTCCGGTCTGATGGCTGCAGTGGTTTTGCGGGCGTGGAATGACTACCAGCGCAAGCTGCGCGACAAAAACAAGCCTAGAGAATGAGTCCTGATAAACAAGCTGCCGATGGTGCGCCGAATTGCTGGCAATGCCGGCATTTTGCGGTCAGCTGGGATCCGAAGTTTCCTTACCTGTGCAGGCTGATGGGCTTCAAGAGCCGTACCGTACCCTCGATTGAGGTGCTGCGTGCCGATGGCCAGCGATGCCGTGGCTTCATCCCGAAGTCGGTCGCATCTGCCCCGACCACCGTAGCCTCCTCGACCACAACAAGGTAAATCCATGAAGCGCCTACGCCTCGTGTTTGCGCTGTTCTTCCTGACGAGTGTTGCTAGTCTGGCGCGCGCCGAGCTCGGCGCGGCGATGCGCGCCATCGAGCGTGGACACTACCCAACCGCAGAGCGTGCATTACGCAAGCCGGCCGCGAGTGGCGATGCGCGCGCACAGAACAACCTCGGCTATCTGTACGAGCATGGGCTTGGCGTCACACAAAGCTACTCCGAAGCGCTCCTCTGGTATCGCAAGGCCTCGGCATCGGGTCTGCCCGAGGCAAAGTACAACCTGGCGACGCTGTATCACCGTGGCCTCGGCATCGCGCGCAATCAGCAGGCTGCGCTGTCGTTGTTTACTGCGGCGGCGCAAGCGGATTATCCCGATGCCGAGTATATGGTCGGCGAATATCATCGCTCCGGACTCGGCGGACTGAGCAAGGACGGCGCACTGGCGCTGTCATGGTTTCTCCGCGCGGCACGCAAAGGGCATGCGGGTGCGCAACTGATGGCGGCGTCCATTTATTTTTCTGGCGAAGGGTGGCGCACCGAGCCCCAAAAAGCCCTGATCTGGGCAGAGCTGGCGAGGATCAACGGCGAGGCACAGGCCGAGAAGCTGGCTGGGCGGGCAGGGAAGAGCTTGCGTGCCGAGCAGCTGCAAGGGGCAATGCAGCAGGCAGACATCTGCCTGAAGACCAGTTACAAGGATTGCCCGGAGTAGGTTTTGCTCGACTTGACGCAAACGGACGCGACATGTGGGCGCGACGTCTTAGACGAATTCCACCACTGAGGAGTACTCGGCAAGGCAGCGGTCGGACGTCAGCGCGCGAGGCTGCTCGGTCTCCGCCCGGGTGACGAGCACGCGATCGAACGAATCTTTGGGCAGGTAGCATGCTGCAGAGTTTCAATAATAAAAACCAATCCATTCCCCGATATGGAATTCTGCAGGGGTCAACTAGGTCTGTCGGCTTTCCGTCTGCCGGCAAAGCGGTTGACGTTTTCCTCCCCCCGGCAAAGCCCTGCCGTTCCGACATCCCCCGGCAAAACCCGCATGATTCCTGAATAAAACGGCTGGCACAGGGATTGCTAAGAAGCAAGCGTCCATTGTTTTCATAGGCAATCAAAGTGACAGCTCTGACAGAAACTTCGCACCCGGCCCTGTGGCTGGATCCCAAGACCTCCGTGGGCTCGGTCGAGCGCGAGCAGCTGCAACAGGCAGGTTTGCAGCTCTTGCCCGTGACCACCCTGCACGACCTCAAGCAAGGTCTGGCGCGCGCGCGACTGGTCGTGATCCGCTTGATGGGCGATACCGGCTTGCTGGAAGAAGTGCGCAAGCTAACCCAGGCATTTGGCCATGCGATTCCCGTCCTCTGTCGCGTCGAGCGCCATCAGTTTGAGCTGGGTATCGAGGCGATGCGCCGAGGCGCTTATCACGTGCTTTCGGATGAAGACTGGTCGGTCGACAGCTGGCGCAATGCACTGGCGCTCGCGCCTACGCGCAATGAGCTTCCGAAGAACAGTCTCCAGACTTTTGTGTTTGTGGATCCGGTCAGCCAGCATCTGCTGGAGCTGGCGCGTCGCGTGGCACAGACTCAGGTGTCGGCACTGATTGTCGGTCCGACGGGTGCAGGTAAAGATGTATTGGCACGTGTGCTGCATGATGCATCGTCGCGTCGTGGTGGCCCGTTCATCGCGATGAATTGTGCCGCACTACCCGAGAATCTGATTGAAGACATGCTGTTCGGTCATGAGAAGGGCGCCTTCACCGGCGCATTGAAAGAACATCGCGGCCTGTTCGAGCAGGCGCAGGGCGGCACCATCTTCCTCGATGAGATCGCCGAAATGCCTTATCACTTGCAGACCAAGCTGCTGCGCGTGCTGCAGGAGCGCAAGATCACTCGTCTGGGTGGCAATGCACCGATCGAGCTCGATGTACGTCTGGTCGCGGCGACCAATAAAGATTTACGCGAGGCTATTGCCAATCGCGAGTTCCGCGAAGACCTGTATTTCCGTATCAGCGCGTTCAAACTGAGCGTGTTGCCCTTGCGTGATCGACCGGGCGACATTGTGCCGCTGGTCAATCAGTTTTTGTCCAACTACGGTCCCTCGGACCGCCAGATTCGTCTGTCGCCGCGCGCCACCGAGATGATGCAGAGCTACAGCTGGCCCGGCAATGTGCGTGAGTTGCAGAACGTCATACAGCGCGCACTGGTGCTATCCAACGGTGACATCATTGATGAATCCGATCTGATGTTCGACGAGTGGGAAGCGCAGGTCACTGAAACCGCGATCGATCCCCTGGGCGAAGTCCAGCCAGTGTCAAACGAGGCACAGCCAACCGCTGTCATTGACTCCGGTGCGCTATCGGCCGCAGTCAAGAGCAGCGAGTATCAGGCCATCATGACTGCGATCAAATCCAGCAGCAATCGCTCGGAAGCTGCAAAAAAACTGGGCATCAGCCCGCGTTCGCTGCGCTACAAGATGGCGCAGTTCCGCGAGCGCGGCTTGCCGACGCTGGCAGCGGGTTAACGAGAGGGGGACACAGACATGGTCGACCGGATCAACAGCCAGGCCAATATCGATTCCATGCTGGCGACGTTTCGCCAGTATCAGGTCGATGCGGCAGGCAAGAACACACCGCAGGTCCTGTCAACACCGACGCCTGACATCGGCAAGCCAAGTTTTGGCGATGCCATCAAGACGGCCGTGGTGCAAACCAACGAGGTGCAGCAATTCGCCAGTAGCCTGCGCCAAGCCTACGACCGTGGAGAAGATGTCCCTCTGACTGACGTCGTGCTGGCGATGCAGAAGTCTTCGCTCGCTTTTGAAGCGACCCTGCAGATCCGCAACAAGGTGCTCAAAGCCTACGAAGATATTTTGAATATGCCAGTGTAAAGAATCGAACCCACTGAAACGAAGTAAAGATCACTAAAGATCACAGCCAACCTCGAGAGAGAAGAACATGGCCGAAGCAACAATCAATGGAGGCATGCCTCCGCAACTGCCAACGGGACAGCCCGCAGCCGCGAATGCCGCTGCAGGCAACGGATTACCCATGGCCGGTGGCGCGCAGAATCCCGGACAACTTGCCGGCACGGTGACCGGCGTCTCAGGCGGACTCGCACAGTTCAAAGTCTGGGCCGATGACTTGCTGAAGCAGCCTGCTGTGCGTCGTGCGTTGCCTGCGATCGCGATACTCATCGTGCTGCTGATTGCGGCGATGTCTTTTCAGTTCAGCCAGACGACGCCTTATCGACCGATCATGCCCGGTATGACCGAGAACGATAAGCAGGCCGCGCTCGAGGCGCTCAAGGCGGCAGACTTCAAGGCAAAGATCGATACCAGCAGTGGCCAGATCACTGTGCCAGAGTCGCGCTATCACGAAGCGCGTATTTTCCTTGCCGGTCAGGGTATTCCAAAAGAAGCTCAGCCCATCGGCATGGACTCACTCAAAGACAAGTCGTCGATGACGACCTCGCAGTTCATGGAGCAGGTGCAGTACAACACGGCGATCGAGCAAGAGCTCGCGCGCAGCATCATGCAGATTTCCACGATCAAGGCAGCGCGCGTGCATCTGGCACTGCCCAAGCAGAGCGTGTTCGTGCGCGAGCGCGCAACACCCAAGGCATCAGTCGTCGTGACTCCACACTCCGGTCGTGGCGTGACCACGCCGCAAGTGAAAGCGATTGTGCATCTGGTCTCGTCCAGTGTTCCTTATCTGGCACCGAATAACGTCTCTGTGGTGGATGACCAGGGCAATCTGATGACGGATGAAAATCCAGTCGATGCCTCGATGGGTCTCACCATCGCGCAGATGCAGCACAAGCAGCGTACAGAAGAGTCCTACCGTAATCGCGTGACCGAGCTGCTGGCACCGGTCGTGGGTGAGGCGGCCGTCAAGGCCGAAGTCAACCTCACGCTGGATTACACCACGGTCGAAACCACGACGGAAGATTTCGACAACAAGGACAAAGGCGTCAAGCCACGCTCCGAGGCACTGACGACCGAGCGCAAGTACAAGATCGATCCGGAAGGCATTCCTGGTGCGATGTCGAACTCGCCGCCGCCGGATGCGGATCTGACCACCGACACCAATACCAACGAGAAGAAGCCGATCAACAACGAGATCGTCACGACGCGCGCAACGCGTAACTTCGAGATGGATCGTTCGGTTCGCCATATCAAGAATTCGCTGGGTACAATCGAACGTCTGACCGTTGCGGTCGTGGTTGCCGAGCGTCAGGCACCGCAGTACACCCCGGATGGCAAGCCCGTTCCTGCTGGTTCGCCAACGACTATTCCGTATACCAAAGAAGAACTCGACCGCATGCTGCAGCTGGTGCGTAGCGCCGTTGGTTATAACGAGGCACGGGGTGACGTTGTCACGGTGGCACCTGCACGATTCGAGACATTGGCGCCGGATGCGCCGAAGCCCTGGTGGGCTGACGCGGATCTGCAGAACTTCATTAAAATCGGCGTTGCAGCGCTCGTGATCATCGTGTTCCTGCTGGCAGTGGTTCGTCCGATGGTGAAAGGTCCGACGATCAACCAGATTCTGCCGCCGCAAGGTCCGACCGCAGAGGACGTCAAGCGTGCCGAGGAAGACAAGCTTGCAGAGATTGCCAAAGCGGTCGAAGAGGCCAAGGCTGCAGAGGCTGCGCGGATTGGCGAAGAACTGAGGCTGGCCGAAGAGATCAAGCTCGCCGAAGAAGCTGCGGCGGCGGAAGCTGCGGCAGAGGAGGAGAAGTTGGCCGAAGAGGCCGCTGCCGAGGAAGCGCGACTCGCCGAAGAAGCGGCGGCCGAGGAGGCAAGGCTGGCCGAAGAAGCCGCTGCGGCCGAGGCCGAGGCGGGCGACGAGGAAGAGCTGGCTGAAGGCGAGTTCGAACTCGAAGAGGGCGAGAGCCTGGATGAACTGCGCGCCCGCATGCAAGCCATGAGACCGAAGAAACCGACCTTCACGGCCGACATGCTCGATACCGCAAACAGCTATGATGACAAAGTGGCGCTGATCCGAATGCTGGTATCACAGGAATCTGGCCGGGTGGCTCTGGTTCTGAAGAACATGGTCCGGTCGTAAACGGTACCGATCCTTAAACACACACAACAGGAAAAGAACATGGCAGAAGATACCAAGGTAGCGGCACCCAAAAGCGCCGACAGCAAAGCCGCACCGGTCAAGGCTGCTTCCGCAAAACCTGACGCAGCAAAAGCCGCCGATCCGAAGGTGGCACCAGCGGCTGGCGAAGAAGTAAATGACATTGAAGAGATGAAAAAGAAGTTCAAGCCCAAGAAAAAGGTGGCTCTCCCTGCCGAGATGCTCACGGATGCAAAAAGCTATGATGACAAGCTCGTGCTCGTGAAAATGCTGACCGAAAAGGAACGTAACCGTATGATCTTGATCGTAAAAAATCTTCTGAAAGACGGATTGGCTCCGACCAAGAAATAATCCGAAACGATATCTTCAATCACAAACACCACGACATACAACGCAGTGCTTAAGGCAACAGAGGTAACCCATGGCAGATAACGACGGCGCAGTAGTCATGACGGATGAGCTCAGGCGTGAGCTCTCCGATATCACAAACGTTCAGCGTGCGGCAGTATTGATGCTGCTGCTGGGTGAGGATCTCGCTTCCAACATCATCAGTTATCTGGACCCGAAAGAGGTTCAGGAACTGGGTGCGGCGATGGTATCGGTAGCCGATATGTCGCAAGAGGCGGTGAACGTGGTCCTTGATCAGTTCGTGGATATGCTCAAGCGTCAGACCAGTCTGTCGCTGGGTACGACCGAGTACGTCGAGACGGTACTCAAGCGCGCGCTCGGACCGGACAAGGCAGCGTCGGTACTTGCTCGCATCATGCCCAACCGTGCCAGTCGTGGGCTGGAAATCCTTCAGTGGATGGATGCTCGTGCCATCGCCGAGATGATACGCGGCGAGCACCCGCAGGTAACCGCCATCATCCTGTCAGTACTCGAATCCGAAGTGGCGGCCGATGTGCTTGCCTTCCTGCCTGAAGAGTCGCGTCCCGAAGTCATACAGCGCGTTGCTAGCCTCGATACAGTTCAGCCTTCTGCGATGGAAGAGCTCGAATCCATCATGAAGAAGCAGTTCTCTAACAACGCGTCGGCTTCTTCGTCCAGCTTTGGCGGCGTGAAGGCAGCGGCGAAGATCATGAATTTCACCAAGGTCGAGCTGGAAGGCGCGATCCTGCAAGGCGTGGGGCAAATCGACGAAGAGCTCGCGCTGCGTATCCAAGACAACATGTTCAGCTTCGAGAACCTGACCTCGGTGGACAACCGCGGCATCCAGGCGCTCATGCGCGCTGTCGAGCCGGATCTGCTGATGATCGCCTTGAAGGGCGCGACCGAAGAGGTCAAGACCAAATTCCTCGACAACATGTCCAGCCGTGCGCGCGGCATGTTCCTCGACGACATGGAAGCCAAGGGTCCTCTGCGCATGACCGAGGTCGAAGACGCGCAGAAGAAAGTCATGCGCTCGGCACGAAAACTGTCCGAGAAGGGCGAACTGATCCTCGCATCGGGTGGAGCAGACTTTGTCTGATGACACACCTTCGCCGAGGCAGGCAGCCCGACGTTTGCCCAAGCGGCAAGACTGGCTGCCAAACCGGATGTTCGATCCGGTCAACAACCCCTTTGCGATCCAGAACCTGCTCGCTCGCGAGCGAGAGAAAGAAGACGCTCTCTTTCATGTCGACGTTGCCGGCCGACCGGGCGCGAGCTACTCGGGCAATGCGCTGCTAAAAGAAAAAGAGATCCTGCCACCAAAAGACTTCGCATTGAACCGGCTGCTGGAGGAGACCACACGGTTTGATCACGGCTTTCATGCAGAGTATGACGATCTCGACGACGAGAACGACAGCGAGCAGCCAGACAGCGATCCTCATGATGAGATCACTGTCGCCGCGCTCCCTGTGAACGCCGAGTTCACCGACACCGTATTACATCACCCAGCCGATGCACCTGATATGGACGCTGTTGATGCAGGCATCGCAGATCCATCCACAGAAACGCTCGGTAGCTCTGCTGGACAGCTCGCGTCGTCGGATCAGATCGCTGACCCGGGTGCTGAAGGCGAATTCACTGCCGACCTTGCTGCTGCCGATATCGCCGATGCAGTAGCCGAGACAGAATCGGAACAATCGGTAGACTCAACCGCGCAAGACGGTAGCCGTGCGGATGCAGCGCCAACGGCGACGGGTATCTTGCATGTGGATTCAGGCTCGGAGAACGGGCTATCGTCGGATTCGCTACAGCAAGATACCGAGCCCGGGCAGACCACCGCTCCGGCAGAGACAGAAAATCTTAAGGACGGGCTAGCGAGAGAGGTCGCCGAGCTGGCACGCTCGAGGCTTGGCGCCCCCGAAGACACTGCCTCGGACGCGCTCGACGTTTCAGTATCACCGCCTGCTTCTGCGACGACTACAGCAGATGAGCTACCCGCATCTGCCGAGGGCGATGTGGCAATGTCCGAGGTCACAGCAATTCAAACGGGTAAGGAGAACGAGACACCTGCGAACACGCCTCAAACTGTCTCAGAGTCTTCGGCATCTTCCGATTCTTCCGACGACTCGAACCCTGCGGAAGCTGATCCCGGTGTCGCCCAATCATCAGTGGCCATCGTCGCGAACGATACGGATACTGCTGAGGAGCCGTCTGGCTTCAGCAGCGAGGTCATGAGAAGCATGCTGGAGGCTGCACGTGAAGAAGCGCGTGAGGCTGCCTATCAGGAAGGCTTGCAGGCGGGTCGTGATCAGGCGATGAGCGAGCTGCAGCAAAGCTTTGATGACAAGCTGACACAGCTCAGACATCTCCTCGAAGGTTTGCAGCGCCTGAGCGAAGACCCTGACACGCTGTTCGAACCCATGAAAAAACTCGCCGTGCATCTGGCAGAGCAACTGGTGCGCGGTGAATTGAGTCAATCGCCGCAGACGATCTCACGTCTGGTGGACAACTGTTTGCGTGAACTGGCCGCCAGTGGCGAGAAAGCCGTTATCGTTCACCTGAACCCCGAAGACCTTGAACAGTACAAACCCCTGATCGCACCGTTTGGTGACAGCATCGTGCTGCGCCCAGATGCCACGCTAACGCGCGGTAGCGTGCGTACATCACTTGATGGTAGCGTCGTTGAGGATCTGATCGAACGGCGAGTCAAAGGCATACAAAAATCTCTGGCGCAGCCGGTGGCAGGCAGCTGGCGTCCCGCGCTTCCTAATCCGCTGGTTCAGCGAGCTCAGCCTCCGTCCCCGACGACTGCGAGCAAGTCTCCGGTGATCGATGACGTAACCGACGCGACTGATGATTTCTCCTCTGCAGACCATGGTCCAGCAGACACTGCGCTCACCCAAGTCGATACCGACGCCGAGGATATCGGTGCCGCGGGCAGGTCCGACATCGCAGCGGAGGGTGTTCACGGCGACACTGAGCCTGGTGTGACACCATGATTGATTTCTCCGACGTCGTCGACCACCTTGTCGATCGCACGCAGGCGCCCCCTGCGGAGCACACAGGCACGCTGGTGCGGCTCGTTGGCATGACGCTGGAGGCGCGTGGCATCATGGCGCCGCTGGGTGCGTTGTGCGAGATCGATAGCGGAAGAGGCGCGCGAGTGTCTGCTGAAGTTGTCGGCTTCAATGACCAGACATTATTCCTGATGCCCTTCACTGAACCGGTTGGCATCGGTCCCGGTGCAACGGTGCGTGTCGTGACGAATTCTTCTGAAGCCAAGCTGGGCTCTGCCTTGCTCGGCCGCGTGATCGATGCCTTTGGTGAGCCGCTGGATGGCGGGCCCGCGATCGATTGTCCCGATCGACTGGCCTTGCTGGGTACGCCGCTCAATCCGATGGAGCGTGGCGTCATCAATCAGGTGCTGGACGTCGGCGTGAAGGCCATCAATGGTTTGCTCACGCTCGGTCGCGGCCAGCGTATCGGTTTGGTCGCCGGCTCGGGTGTCGGCAAGAGCTCGCTGCTTGGCATGATTACCCGCTTCACCAAAGCCGACGTGGTCATTATCGGCCTGATCGGTGAACGTGGTCGTGAGGTACAGGCTTTTATCAATGAAGTGCTCGGCCCGGAGGGGCGTGCAAAATCTGTCGTCGTCGCTGCGCCATCCAATGTGTCGCCGGTGATGCGCTTGAAAGCCACCCATCTGACGCATGTGATCGCCGAGTATTTCCGCGATCAAGGCAAGAATGTACTGATGCTGATGGACAGCCTCACCCGTGTCGCTCATGCACAGCGCGAAATCGGTCTGGCCATTGGCGAGCCCCCGACCGCCAAAGGTTATCCACCTTCCGTATTCGCTTTGCTGCCCAATCTGATCGAGCGCACCGGCGTCGGCCGCCATGGCTATGGTGCGATCACTGCGATTTATACCGTGTTGGCCGAAGGCGATGATGCACAAGACCCGATTGTCGATATTGCCCGTGCATCGCTGGATGGACAGGTCATGTTATCGCGCAAGCTGGCTGATGCCGCGCATTATCCAGCCATCGATCTGAATGGTTCGATCTCGCGGGTGATGCAAGATCTGCTCGAGCCGCATGAACTCAAGCAGGCCAACCGGTTGCGCCGGCTATGGTCTTTGTATCAGCAGAATCAGGATTTGATTTCCGTGGGTGCCTACGAGGCCGGATCGAGTGCCGATATTGATCTGGCCATTCAGATGCGCGGCCAGTTCGAGGAATTCCTGCGGCAGGACATCACGGCCGACGTCGATTACAAGGCTACCCGCCGCATGATCAGCGAGCTGATGGCGTAGTAATCAATAGCCAGCCCACAGCTGCTACTATCCCCTCATGAACAAGACATGGTCCGTTCTGAAGCAGCGAGCCGAGGCTGCCGCGCACGAAGCGCAGGCGGAGCTCAATGCCGTGCGCGCCCGGGTCACTCAGCTCGAGGCCAGCGAAGCCCATATCGACAAGCTCAAGCAGGATTATCTGGCTCGATATAAAGAGGCGCAGAAAGAAGCGCATACCATCGCAGACAATATCGCCTACCGTAAATTCCTCGATCATTTACATGGTCTGCGCATGCGCGTCAGCAAGCAACGTGAGGCAGCCGAGTATGATTTGGGTGTCGCAAAGGACAAGCTGTCAGCGGCGCAGCGTGAACAAGCAAAGATGGAGGCGATGGTCGAGCGAGAGAATCGTCACACTGCCGCAGCCGCAGCAAAACAGGAACAGCGTCAGCTTGACGAGGCAGGTATACGCTTGTACAACCAAAAATAAAGTTTAAAAAATATTATGCTGGTTCAGGTCGGAACCGATGCGTGATCTGGCCTGGGCTTTCAATGAAAGGGTGGCCAGATTTTCATGCCATTCAGTGAAGGATGGAGATCATCACTGGTCATTGAAAATCCTGAAGACACTGGATCCCGGCCTGCGCCGGGATGACGTTTGAGGTGCAGCCAGTTTCAACATCGTCGTCCCGCCTCAGGCCGGGACCCAGTGTCTTTCTTTGTCTCTCTCAGTTCGAGAGTCGGATTCATTCTTCCAACAAACTGCGCAACATCCACGCATTTTTCTCATGAATCTGCATGCGCTGGGTGAGCAGGTCGCAAGTCGGCTGATCGTCAGCTTGTTCTGCGACCGAGTACATCTTGCGCGCCGTGCGCGCCACGGCTTCTTGACCCTCGACCAGCTCAATGATCATCTGGCGTGCCTTGGGCAGTCCATTGCTGGGCTTGATGGTGGTCAGCTTGACGAATTCTTCAAATCCATGAATAACTGGTGCAGCGTCTGGAACATGGGGCCAGTGACGTTCCAATGAAAATTATGTGTTTTCAGGTACAGCGTGTAAGTATCGGCAAGCAGGTGCTTGAGTCCTTCGATGATCTGTCTGCGGTCGGTGTCGGCGATGCCGAAATCCATCTTGGGAATGTCGGTGGTATCGATAGCCATGTGCCCTCCTTGATCGAATGAGGGGTGAATTGTATTCATTTTGCTAATGAATTGTCATGCTTTGGCTAGGCTTCAGGCATGGAAGGCAATGATCTTCGCCAGACCACCGAGTCAAAGTGACTAGCCATGCAACTCACTGTATCAATGGCTATCGAAAGCCGCCGATTGATTGTTCCTATCTATTCAATAGCTGACAGCGGAATCGTGCAGGCGCCGCGTTGGAAGCGTAGAGGGGGGACAGCAGGTTACGTGCATCCCGTCGACCGCAGGAAAAGCGTCGTTCGAAAAACCTGCTGCTTTGGTATTGCGGAGTTTTAGCTAAACGAGAGGTTCAGTCCCGGCAGGTTCAGCTGAGAGAACGCCGACGACCAGACCTCGCCGCGCTTGACGGGCAGTGCATCCGTCCAGCTGCCGGTCATGATCAGCTCGCCGGCCTGCAATGCGGAAAACTGGCTTTGCGATCTGAGTTGCTGATGCAGCGAGTACAGCGCGTGCAGGGGGCTGTCCAGCACATCACTGCCGACACCTGCTGCACAGAGTGCGGTGCTGTCGGCGGTTGATCTTGACAGCGATAGTGATGCTCCCGCCAACACGCCTGCGAGATTGTGCCGGCTCTGTCGCGACAGCATTTTTGGCTCACCGACAACCAGGGCACGATGAAGCCCGAAGGCAGCGACCGCGTCGGCCGGATCGAAGGACCACTGACGGAATGGCGAGGTGACGACTTCGAAACCATTCGCCATCCATTCGAGACAATCGGCTAGGCCATTCAGATCGGTCTCCGGATCCGGCGTGCGCGCCAGCTTGAACACCAGCC
>RGFZ01000006.1 GCA_010024875.1 Oxalobacteraceae bacterium
ATGCTCAAGTGTTGCTCGGGCAGTCGCGATGTTTAATTCGGCCAGCTCAGCCACGCTGTGCAGGGCTTTGTTGGCCAGATCGCTCATGGCTGCGAGCTGGGAGTCGATGGAGGCTTTGGTGGCATTGGATAGCTGGTCCGCAGTGGTCAACATGGCGTTTCTCCTTGAAAGAGCCGGGTTTGTTTGGCTTAGCAAATTTTGTGCGATGCAATAAATTGGATTGTAAAGGCCAAATAGCCGCTGTCAAGAACTTTTTGTGCAGGGCAGCAAAAAGATTGATCGAAGACAGCTAAGGGCTAGGCGGATCTCAAAGAGAGTTGCCAATAAGAAAATCATCCAGGCGGGCTTGATGATCTTCAACAGGCTGACTCTATAATCGGTGGCATCTGCTGACGGGCACGGGTGCACGTCGCTTAACGTCCGTCCGCGAATGAATACAGCCCATTTCCCGCACTGGCCCGCCGGACTGCCGCTCACACTGACGCCGCCGCAGACCAGTGTCTATGCGAACCTCGCGATATCGGCGCTCAGGTATCCGGACAAGTCGGCACTGGATTTCTACGGTCAGCGGATGAGTTTCGGGCAATTGCAGGCGGAGGTCGATGCGCTGGCGGGGTATCTGCAGCAGAGCTGCGGCGTACAGCGCGGAGACCGGGTGCTACTGCAGATGCAGAACTGCCCGCAGTTTGTCATCGCGTTTTACGCGATCTTGCGCGCTGACGCGGTGATCGTCCCGGTCAATCCCATGCTGTTGCGCGACGAGCTGCGACATGCGGTCGAGGATAGCGGTGCGACGGTAGCGTTATGCGCGCAGGAACTGCTACCCGAGCTGACCCCCTTACTTCAGACTGGCTCGCTCGGACGAATCATCGTCAGCTGCTATGCCGACTACCTGGGTGAGCAAAGAGAAGGGTTGCCCGACTGGCTGCTGGCATCACGCGCGGATCAGGTCGATGCGCGAATTACTTGCTGGAGGGATGCGCTAGGGGCAAAGCAAGCGCCCTCGTCTCATCTTGCGGGCTCTGACGATCTGGCTTGTCTGCTGTACACCTCGGGCACCACAGGACATCCCAAAGCCTGCATGCACCAGCATCGATCGCTGATGTTCAATGCCATCAGCGGCGCATTATGGGCCGGCGGTGCGTCGGCCGATCATGTGACGCTGCTTTCACTACCCTTGTTTCATGTCACTGGCATGCAGATCAGCATGAACGCCAGCATCTACACGGGCGCGACGCTGATCATGATGGCGCGCTGGGATCGTGATCAGGCAGGTCGTCTGATCACGCAACACAAGGTCAGCAGCTGGACCTGCATACCAACGATGATGATCGATTTCTTGTCTAATCCTCGCTTGTCCGATTACGACATCCGCAGTCTGCGAAGAGTCTCCGGTGGCGGCGCAGCGATGCCCGCAGCGATTGCACAAAAACTGCTCGATCTGACGGGCTTGCGGTATATGGAAGGCTATGGTCTGACCGAAACCATCGCGACGTCGCACTCCAACCCTTTGCAGCGTCTGAAGCAGCAGTGCCTCGGTATTCCGATCTTGAGCAAAAGACACGGGAGTCATTCATACAGCTGGATGGCAAGTCATTCTTTCGTACCGGAGATCTTGGCTACCGGGATGAGGAAGGCTTCTTTTTCTTTACTGATCGTCTCAAGCGGATGATCAATGCCAGTGGCTACAAGGTTTGGCCTGCCGAGCTCGAATCCATGATGTATCAACATCCCGATGTTCAGGAGTGCTGCATTATCGCTGTCAAAGATGATTATCGTGGGGAGACCGTGAAAGCTGTGGTGGTCAAGAAACCGGGCAGCGCACTCACCGAAGACGCGTTGATCTCCTGGTCGCGCGGGCAGATGGCAGCCTACAAGGTTCCGCGCATCGTCAGCTTCGTCGAAGCTTTGCCAAAATCCGCGACGGGCAAAGTGCAATGGCGGCAGTTGCAGGACGCGGAGCGATTATCTTGAGCATCGTTCTCACCACGCTCAATGCGCGCTACGCTCATGCATCGCTCGGCTTGCGCTATCTGCTGGCGAATATGGGCGGGCTTGCGTCGGTCACGCGTCTACAGGAATTCGTGATTGGCGTTCGCGCGGCCGACGTCGTCGAAAAGTTACTCGCAATGGAGCCGAAGATCATCGGTTTTGGCGTGTATATCTGGAATGTCGATGAACTCACGCGCATCGTTGCCTTGCTCAAGCGCGTAGCGCCGCAGGTGACGGTGGTACTTGGCGGGCCAGAAGTCTCTCATGAGACCGGCGAGCAGGAAATCATTCGGCTTGCCGATTACGTGATCACCGGCTGGGGTGACATCACCTTCCCCAGGCTGTGCGAACAACTTCTGCATGGGCCGCAACCGCTGATGAAAGTGCACGCGGGTGAGCAGCCGTCGATGGAGCAGATCGCTTTTCCGTATCAGCATTATTCTGTCGACGACATCGCGCATCGCACTGTCTACGTCGAAGCCTCGCGCGGATGTCCTTTCAAGTGCGAGTTTTGTTTGTCTGCACTCGACAAGACAGCCTGGCCATTTCCCCTGGATGCCTTGCTGGCGGAGCTGGAAAGCCTGTATGCGCGCGGTGTACGTGTCTTCAAATTCGTTGATAGGACCTTCAATTTGCATGTCGCCACTAGCCAGCGGATATTGCAGTTCTTCCTCGACAAGCTCGACGCTGCGCCGGATGATCTGGTATTTGCTCACTTCGAACTGGTGCCGGATCATCTGCCCGAATCTTTGAAAGCCACGATACGGCGATTCCCTCCAGGCACGCTGCAATTCGAGATCGGAATACAGACTTTCAACGCCGAGGTGCAGGCCCGGATCAGTCGTCGTCAGAACAATGAGAAAGCGGTCGCGAATCTGCGATGGCTGCGCGAGGAAACCCATGCGCATTTGCATGTGGATCTGATCGCCGGCCTACCCGGCGAAGATGTCCAGAGTTTTGCTGCGGGCTTTGATCAGCTCATCGCGCTCAGGCCGCATGAGATCCAGTTCGGCATACTGAAGCGGTTGCGCGGTGCGCCGATTAGCCAGCACACCGAGGCGTATGGGATGGTGTTCGACAGCGCGCCACCGTATCAGATACTGCAGACAGACCGGATCAGTTTTACGCAGATGCAGCGCCTTGTGCGCTTTGCGCGTTACTGGGATCTGGTGGCGAATTCAGGAAGGTTTGCCGATTTGATGCCGAGCCTGCTGGCGGATTCGCCGTTTGCGCGGTTTCTCGCACTATCGGATTGGCTCTACCAAAACACCGACTTAACGCATCGCTTGGCGCCGGAGCGTTTGCGTCACCTGCTGGAGCGCTGGTTGGGGCTTGCCCCGACGAGGGACGAGGACGCTACCAGCGAGCGGAACACTGAAGAGCGCGCAGTGATCTCGGCCACGCAGCGGCAGCAGCGACATCAGGCGGCGTTGCCCTCCGCTGATGTGCGCCACGCTTCGATCAGCAAGCGAGCGTCCTCGGCAAGCGCTGACAATGGGCGGGTGCGGGCGCGCTCGAAGATCATCAGCGCATAGGCATCCGCCAACGCATTGACCTCGGCCGATAGTGCACGCTCCTCGCCGGTGGAGGGGCGCATCCGTCGCCAGTAATTGATGGCTTCTTCCAGTTCGGTCAGTGTGACATCCATGAATTCATTTTACCCTTCGCCGCGCGCCGCCGCAGAGCTTTGCGCGGATGCGAATGAGGAAGATCAGTCCAGCCCGAGCTCCTTGCTGAGCAGCTTGGCGCCAGCCGCCAGCGCCGCCAGCTTGGCAGCAGCCACGTCGCGTGGCAGCGTGACCAGTCCGCAGTTGGTGCATCCTTGCACATGCTCGACCTCGGTGTATTTCAGTGCGCGACGCAGCACATCAGCGACCGCTTCCGGTGTTTCAACCTGCTGGGTCGCGACATCGATCGCACCGACCAGCACATCCTTGCCCTTGAGGAGTGAGATCAGCTCTATCGGCACGCGCGAATTCTGGCATTCCAGACTGACCTGATCAATCGCACTCTTGGCCAGCAGCGGGAACACGTGCTCGTACTGACGCCATTCATCGCCCAGCCCCTGCTTCCATTTGATGTTGGCTTCGATGCCATAGCCGTAGCAGATGTGCACAGCGGTCTTGCAACCCAGGCCTTGCGCCGCGCGATCCAGAGTCTTCACACCCCAGTCGCGGACTTCATCGAAGAACACATTAAATGCAGGTTCATCGAACTGCACAATCTCCACTCCGGCCGCAGCAAGCTCTTTCGCTTCTTCGTTCAGAATCTCGGCAAATGCCCAAGCCAGTTTTTCGCGGCTCTTGTAATAGTCATCATAGAGCGTATCGATCATGGTCATTGGACCCGGCAGCGTGAATTTGATCGGCTGTGTGGTCAGTGCGCGCAATCGCTTCGCATCGGCCACGAACACCGAGCGAGCGCGGGCGACCTTGTCAATGACCACCGGCACCTCGGCGTCATAGCGATTGCGGATACGCACAGTCTTGCGGTTGACGAAATCGACACCGCTCAAGTGCTCGATGAAGGTAGTCACAAAATGCTGCCGTGTCTGCTCACCATCACCGATAACAGTAATACCTGCGCGTAGCTGATCATCCACTGCCAGCCGCATTGCATCGGCTTTTGCCTGCTCGAGCGCTTCGCCTTGCAACTGCCACGGCGCCCAGAGTTTTTCCGGCTCGGCCAGCCACGCGGGTTTGGGCAGGCTGCCGGAAATAGCGGTCTTGATGGGTTTGGACATGAGGTCTCCTGAGCGTGTTATTAGTGTTTTTTGCAGCGGCATCAAGTCGGGCCGCGCATCATGGTTGGCGCGCCGTGGGATGGTTTTTCAGAAAATTTTCAAGACGCTGCACGCCAAGCGTCAGTCTCTCGAGTGAACTCGCAAAGCACCAGCGAATCGCGCCTTCGCCTTCCGGGCCGAACGCGCTGCCCGGCGCCAGCCCGAGACCGGCGTCGGCCACCAGTCGCTTGCACAGTGCGAGACTGTCTTGCTCGCCCTGTATGCGGAAGAACAGGTACATGGCACCTTTCGGTCGTGGTGCGATGATACCGGCATCGCGAAAAAACGGGCTTGAAAGCTGATCAAACAGATAATCACGCGCTTTGCTGTAGCGCGCGATCGTGTGCGTAATGATTTCCTCACCCCGTTCAACCGCAACAACGCCTGCCTTTTGCACAAAACCTGGCGCGCAGGAGGTGTTGTACTCGATCAGCTTGCCAAGGTCGGCCATCAGCGAGGTCGGTACTTGCATCCATCCAAGCCGCCAGCCCGTCATCAGCCAGGATTTCGAGAAGCTGTTGGTCGAGACCACACGCTCATCAGGCTCGGCAATGTCAAGGAACGAGGGTGCACAGGCGATGTGTCCTGCGGTCTGGTCATACACCAGGCGCTCATAGACATCATCGGCCATTAGCCAAATGCCATGCTTGCGACAGTGCGCCAGGATGATTTGCTGTTGCTCGCGGGTGATCGTCCAGCCCGTCGGGTTATTGGGCGAATTCAGCAGCAGTGCGCGTGTGCCGGGCGTCAGTGCATCGAGTAATTCGTTTAAATCCAGCTCCCACGAAGGCTCGGCACCGGTGGTGTCGAGCTTCAGCGACACGGTCACTGACTCCGCGTTCATGATTTTTGGTATCTCGACCAGATTCGGCCACAGCGGTGTGACGATCACCACGCGGTCACCAGGATTCATCAATAGCTGCGCGATCAGCATCAGTGCCGATACGCCAGAGGAGGTCACCGCGATATTCGCCGCATCCGTCGGTTGATGTAGTCGGGACGAATAGACGGCGAGTGCTTCGCGTAGCGCAGGCAGACCGAAATTCTGCGTATAGAAGGTGTCACCATCATCGAGCGCCTGTTTGGCCACGTCGCGGATGAAATCCGGTGTGACTTCATCCGGTTCGCCGAACCAGAAAGGCAGGACATCGGCGCGACCCATACCTGCGTTCGCGACCTCACGAATGCGGGACGCACGCAGCGCTTGTATCGGTGCGCGGGATTGGACAGCATGGGACATAGGCGCAGATATCAGAGGCAAAGTAAAAATTGATTAGCGATGTCGATGATGAAGCCGGGTTTCAGGTAAGCCTGAAAGACGATCGCCAGTATCGCGGCGCCGAGCATCATCAGCACGGTACGCAAAACATTCAGCCGGCTCATCTAGCCGCCACCGGCTCGCGCGTAATCGGCGATTCATTGATCGGGAGATTGACCAGACTGGCGAACAGGCCTAGCGCGATCGTGATCAGCCACACGGTCTGGTAGCTGCCCTCGGCAGTGTACAAGTAGCCGCCTAGCCAGACGCCAAGGAAACTGCCGATCTGGTGCGACAGGAATACAAAGCCCGAGAGCATGGACAGATAACGAACACCGAAGATGCCGGCCACCATGCCATTCGTAAGCGGCACCGTGGACAGCCACAGCAGACCCATGGATGCGGAGAATAGGTAGACGGTCAGTGGTGATAACGGCGCCACCAGAAACATCGTGATGAGTATCGCGCGCGCCAAATAGATGGTGGACAGCAGATAGCGTTTGGGCAGCCGGCCGCCAAGTTTGCCCGCGTAGTAAGAGCCAAAAATATTGAACAGACCGATCAGTGCCAGCGCGGTGACCGCGACCTGAGGATCTGTGATGCCCTGATCCCTCAGATAAGCGGGCAGGTGCACGCCGATGAACACTACCTGAAAGCCACAGACGAAATAACCGGCGACGAGCAGCATGAAAGGATGGTGGCCGAAGGCTTCGCGTATCGCTTCCGTCACGCTTTGCGGAGGTGCATGTGCCGAATGCGCGACCGTGGGCTCGCGCAGCATCAGGCTCAGCGGCAGCACGACCAGCACGATCGTTGCGGCCAGAACCCACAGTGCCTGATGCCAGTCGGTGATGGCAATCAGCTGCTGTTCAACCGGCACCATCGCAAACTGACCGAAAGACCCGGCTGCGCCCAGTATGCCGAAGGCCCACGAGCGCTGTGCAACGGATGCAGTGCGGCCGACAATGCCGGAAAGCGCGCCAAACGCAGTGCAGGCCATCGCTGCACCTATCAGTATTCCCGAGCCGATGACGAAGGTCCCCGGCTGATTGATCAGCGCCATCCACAGCAGACCGCCAGCGTACAGCAGCGCGCCAACCGCAACGACGCGCGCCGCACCGAGGCGATCTGCGGCGACACCGGCCAGTGGTCCGAATACGCCCCACAACAGGTTTTGCACAGCCATCGCCAGTGAGTAGGTCTCCCGCGTCCACTGATTTGCCTGCGAGATGGGCTGCAGCCAAAAACCAAAACCATGACGAACGCCCATCACTAGCGATAGGATGATCCCGCTGGCGATCAGCACGGGGGCGAGTCTGGGGGCGTGAGAGGTTGAGAACATGTCAGGCAGAGCGTAGCGCGCAGCCTGACAGTGTAACGCATGCGTTTTTGAGCTTGAGGGCGGAGACCTCTGCCTTTCTTCGCCTGTGGCGAAGAGCGCCTTACTGTCCGGTGCCGGTACCGGGAGCAGTATTGGGCGAGGGACTCGTCGTGCTGGGCGTATCGGTGCCCATGCCGCCCATGCCGCCTGAGCTCATGCCTGAGGAGCTGCTGCCTGACTCGCTCGGCGCGGATGAGCCGCCACTGCTTGTTGAGCCGCCGGTAGAAGATCCGCCTGACACGCCAGAGCTAGCGCCAGTCTGTCCTCCACTGTCAGATGGCATGGGTGAACTGCCGGTGCTGCTGCTGGATGAGCTTCCTTTCGAGCTGGTGCCACTGCTGCTGCCTGCGCTGCCGGTGCCCGGACCGCCACCCGTCATGCCTGAGCACGCGAGCATCAGCATCGCGCAGGCAACCGATATTAACCACTTGGTCATAGATCACTCCCGCTGTGTGAAAAATCAGTACGCAAGCCATGGCGTACCGGAGAACTGCATCGAGATGCAGAGAGTAGAAGCGGAAGTAAAGGCGAAAGTTCGGAGGGACGGTGCGCGGGTTGAGGTCACGCAAGACACTGTCTCGCATGACTTCGGACAAGCACGTGTGATGGATCAGGCGGCTTTCTTGGCGCTGATTTTTTTGGCGGTGACTTTCTTTGCGGCGGTCTTGGCCGATTTTTTGGCAGCCGTTTTTTTCGCAACGGCCGGCGCCGCTTTCGCAGCGGTCTTGCTGGCGGCTTTTTTGGCGACTGCCGGCGCTTCGTTTGCGTCGGCGTCCTTGCCGGGCGCCGCAGGCTTGCTCTTGCGCGGCTCGAATTCGAAGCTCACCTTGCCATCCTTGCCTTTGACGAGGAAAGCTTTGAATGGACGGCGCGTGCGCTGCGACACAAAGCCGGGCAGCAGATCGGTGCGACCCTCATTGAGCAACTTGATCATTTGCTCAGGCAGGATTTCTTGCTGCAGGATGATGCGGCCACTGCGGAAATCGCAGGCCTTGGGTTTGGCAACAGTCTTTTCACAGACATAGGCCAGGCCCATTTCGTACACGCCGCTGCCGCATTTCGGGCAGGCGCCCAGCGCCGTCTGCCCGGTGAAATCGACGGCCTCAGCGGTTTCATCATCTTGGTTGGTCTGACCGAAATCGAACTCTAGCTTGTGGTTCTGAATCTCCTCGTCGCGCGAGATTTTCAGGATCGCGGCGAATGGGCGGCCCATCTTCGAACGGAAGCCTTGCAGTGGCCCGATCGTGCGGTTAGTCAGCAATTCTTCGACCTCGGCCACTTCGAACTGTCGCCCGCCGGGAGTCTTGCTGATAGAGAATTCGCACTTTGTACAGGCGAAGCGGCGATAATTTTCTTTGACGACGCTGCCGCAGTTCGGGCATGGCGTCTTCAGCGTCGCGTAGTCGCCGGGGATGGTGTCGTTGTCGTATTCTTTCGCGCGCTTGACAATGGTTTGCGTCATCTGCGCGATCTCGCGCATGAACTCTTCGCGGCTGATACCGCCACGCTCCATTTGCGCGAGCTTGAATTCCCACTCGCCGGTGAGCTCGGGCGCCGTCAATTCGGCGACGCCCAGCCCGCGCAACAGCGTCATGAGCTGAAATGCTTTTGCAGTCGGGATCAGTTCGCGGCCTTCGCGGATCAGATATTTTTCATTCAGCAGGCCCTCGATGATGGCCGCGCGTGTGGCCGGCGTTCCCAGGCCCTTGCCGGCCATCGCATCGCGTAGCTCTTCATCATCGACCAGCTTGCCTGCACTTTCCATCGCCGACAGCAGGGTCGCTTCCGAGTAGCGTGCCGGTGGTTTAGTGACCAGTGCATGCCCATCGACCTTGTCGGTCTTGACCTTCTCGCCTTTGGCCACCGGCACCAGCGTGCCATTGCCCTCACCCTCCTTGGCGTTCGGGTCGATGGCTTCCTTGCCATAAACGGCGAGCCAACCCGGATTGGTCAGTATCTTGCCTTCAGTCTTGAACTGATGGCCCGACACTTCGGTAAATCGTGTGGTGACCAGATACTCGGCCGCCGGGAAGAATACCGCCATGAATCGACGTACCACGAGGTCATACAGCTTCTGCTCCGGTTCGGACAGCGATTTGGGCCACTGGCCGGTTGGAATGATCGCAAAGTGATCGCTGATCTTCGTGTTGTCGAAGATGCGCTTGTTCGGCTTAACCCAGTTGTTATTCAGGATTTGTGCTGACAGCGGGTAGTAATTATTGCTTTCACCCAGGGATTCCAGCGTCTGCTTAACCGTAGGCAGATAATCTTCCGGCAGATGTTTGGAATCTGTTCGCGGGTAGGTCAGCACTTTGTGCTTTTCGTACAATGCCTGCGCGAGTCCCAGCGTGTTCTTGGCCGAGAAACCGAAGCGCGCATTGGCTTCTCGCTGCAGGCTGGTCAGGTCGAACAGCGCCGGTGCCATCGAGGTGCTGGGCTTGGATTCTTCGGTGACATTGCCAGTCTTGCCGCGGCAAGCGGCGACGATGGATTCGGCAGCGGCCTTGCTCCACAGGCGCTCGGCTTTTTTCTCCGGATCGGTCTCGTCTTTTTTGAATGTGGTATCGAGCCAGCGGCCTTCGTAAACGCCACCTGCGCAGACGAACTCGGCGCGCACTTCCCAGAAATCGCGCGGGACGAATTGCTTGATCTTCTCTTCGCGCTCGACCACGATCGACAGCGTCGGCGTTTGCACGCGCCCCACGGTCGTCAGATAAAAACCACCCTCTTTCGAATTGAACGCGGTCATCGCGCGAGTGCCATTGATACCGATCAGCCAGTCGGCTTCACTGCGGCAGCGCGCCGCGTCGGCTAGCGGCAACATGTCGTCGTCTGCGCGCAGATGAGTGAACGCGTCACGAATCGCGCCCGGGGTCATCGATTGCAGCCACAGCCGCTTGACGGGTTGCTTGGCTTTTGCGTACTGAACAATCAGCCGAAAGATCAGCTCGCCTTCGCGTCCCGCGTCACAGGCATTGATGATCTCACCGACGTCTTTTCGCTTCAGTAACTTGTTGAGCAGCTTCAGTCGCGACTCGGTCTTTTGTATCGGATTGAGTGCGAAATGCGGAGGGATCATTGGCAAATTGGCAAATGACCATTTGCCGCGTTTGACGTCGTATTCCTCGGGCGCCGCGATTTCGACCAGATGGCCGATCGCAGAAGACAGCACGTAGTCGTCAGACTCGAAGTACTCATCGTGCTTGGTAAAGCCGCCCAAGCTCTTCGCAATATCGTTTGCGACAGAGGGCTTCTCAGCAATGATGAGCGTTTTGGTCATGATGTATCCGAATCAGGGGGGCAGCAGAAGGGCAGAGCCGGACGTGGGCACTAACTATTTGACAACTTCAGCGCATGTGCGGCCAATGATAAGCGCGTTGTCGCAGACTTCGCAAGCCAGACGGGCTTTGTCAAGTCTTGCGGGGCGGACTCTGCGGCGTATCGGGATGAGGGCACCCCATCCCAAGAAAAGCTAAGACGTTGTATTTTTTGGAATGCCGGAGGGGTCGGTGCGAGCCGTCCTCGGTGCGAAACGAGGATCAGTGATCAGTGATATACCGGCGGACCGGCTTCGTCGTCGTCGAAGAACAGCTCGTCGAACATCAGGCCATCGGGTTCCTTGCCCTGACTCCAGAGCACCATCAATACGATGACTTTCAGCTTGTCGAGGGAGATGGGGGACTCGTTCGCCGCACAAGCGCGCTCGATGACGATTTCGCGTTGCAATGCGTTGATGACGTCGGCGGACTCCAGGAATTCGACGAAACCGATCGCCGCGCTGCCGAGAAGTTCGTATTCGCGGTCTGCATAGACGCGAAAACCAAACGAGAAAGCGGTCTGCCGGGCTTGCTGGCTGAACATCTCGTTGGTGGTTTCTGCGAGGTCAGTCAGCCACCCGAGCGCTTTCGAGATTTCTTCATCCTCGAAACCGACCGCCGACAGTTTTTTCGCGAGCACTGCCGAATCCGGGCAGGCATCGGGGCGGTAGTAGGTTTCGTAAAGGTAAACGAGGACCTCAAACATATTTGTAATGTAGCCTTAACTTCACAATCGCACAAGCGTATAGTCGAAAAAACTCCGGCAGATATTAATTATTCGCTGTTTTCACGCTGATTTTCTTTTAATTTCATACAATTAGATCTGGCAATGACGAAATCCGACGCACACGATGGATAACCAATAAATACCCGGCGTAGCGTCATCATCAACAGGATGCCGGATTTTTCCGGTACCGAGGGCGCAATTGACATGAACTTGAATGAAGATCTTCAGTCCAATCGCCGATACATGCCGCCAGCCAGCATTTCGATGCGTCCCTGCATTTCCAGCGCCAGCAAACTGGCATGAATCGTCATCAGCGGCATCTGCGTGCGTTCTGCGAGTTCGTCGACCGACACCGGGTCGTACCCAGCAGCTTCAAGCAACGCATCGGTTTCTGAGAGCTTGGTCGTTGCGGGCGAGTTCATGCTTCGATCGCTTGCGGCGGGAAGCTGCCAGCGCAATTCCTCAAGAATGTCTTGCGCCGACTCGACAAGTTTTGCGCCCTGACGGATTAGCTGATGGCAGCCTTTGGCCAATGGTGAGTGTATCGATCCGGGAATCGCAAATACCTCGCGTCCCTGCTCAAGTGCGCTTCTGGCTGTAATCAGCGAACCTGATTGCAGTGCTGCCTCGACCACCAGCACGCCTTGAGAGAGTCCGCTGATCAGACGATTGCGGCGCGGGAAGTTGGCGGCAATGGCCGGTGTACCTAATGGGTACTCGCTGACCAGACAGCCGTCAGCCGCGATTCGGTGTGCGAGCTCTCTGTGCTTGGCCGGGTAGACGAGATCTAGCCCGGTACCTGTGATCGCAACGGTAGAACCCTGCGCCGGGTCCGCACTGAGCGCGCCCTCGTGCGCGCTGCCATCGATGCCCAGCGCGAGCCCGGAGATAACCGTCAGGCCAGCATGGCTCAGTGCCTGCGCAAAGCGCGCGGCGTTTTGAAGTCCTTGTTGCGTCGCGCTGCGGCTGCCGACAATCGCTACCGAGGGACGCGACAGCAAATCGGCTCGCCCTTTCAGGTACAGCAGCGCAGGCGGATCCGGGATGCTGAGCAGCGATTGCGGATAGTCTTGGTCTGCCAGGGTCAGCACCCGGTTGCCGGGCTGACGCGCCCACGCAAGTGAGAGGTCGATCTGCGCTGCAATCGACTCGGAGGGCGATGCACTGAGCGTCAGAGCGAGCTTTTCAGGCACGCATTTTTGTAATGCAGCGAAGCCGGCGCCGAACACCTGTTCAGGCAAGCCGAACCGGTTCAGCAGATCGCGGGCTGTCTGTGTGCCGACGCCCTCGGTCAGCGACAGTCGCAGCCAGTCGGAAAGTCCCTCGGATTCAGTCATGGGTGTGAAGTTTCAGGGAGGCAGAACCAAATCGCCGACCGTGATAGTGTCGCGTGAGCGCATGACCATCGCCACTGACATTCGCTCGGCAACCCCAAGCACCAGCAACAGCGCAATGGACGAGTTCTCTTCAGACGAATGGAACGCTTGCGAGGGTTCATCAGCGCGGATTCTAACGTGCCGCGCCACCCGAACGATGCTGCCGCGGCTGATCCCGTGGTTTTCGCCACGATTGAGCACCACCAGATCATTCGTACCAGCCCATCGGCCCTCGTGAAGGATGCCGGCAAGCTTGCCTGCAGGTGCAGCCGACGCGCGAATAGACGCCGGTGATTGCAAGGGCTCAGCGATGCGCACCAGTCGGTCTCCGGTCTGCATCTCGGCCTCCGACGCCGAAACCACAAAGCGATGGGTCAGTGTGCCGCGTGCTACCAGCCGGACGCGTCCCACTTTCCGGCTGGCCATGCCCAGCACTTCATCGGTATCGGGATCAGTGACAGGCGCTGATGGTCGAATCACATCGAAGCTCTGGTCATTACCCAAGTCACCGCGAACGAAAATCGAATCCCCCTCGCCCGCTAGCGCTCGACCTTCGGTCATGCCGACGATCACCGGCGCGACATCCAGCTGCCCAGTGCCAAACAAGCGTATGCGCGAGAGCATGCGCAGCACAGGTTCGGCGACCACAGGAATGCGTTGCGCGCCCAGCGCTTGCGCACGTACGGCTGGCGACAAGCGAACCGATGAATGAGGGCTCTGTTCGGACACACTCGTGTGTAGCACACCGCGGATGCGATCCAGCAGGATCAGCTGCCCGGGATAGATCCAGTGGGGATCGCGAACACTGTCGCGGTTGATTTCCCACACCTGCGGCCAGCACCAGGGATTTTTCAGGAATAATGAGGCAATACCCCACAAGGTGTCGCCTCGCTGAACCCGATGCTCGTTCGGCGCATCGGATGCCCAATCACACTCGCTTGCCGCGTGAGCGCCAAGCGCCGGCATCTGGATCAGCAGCGTGACCAGTGCAAGCTTGCAAGCGACACGCGCTGCCAGTTTCATCAGAGTCGCTGTGCTACACTTTTTCATCGAGTATTGTCCTGTCGTGCGCTCTGAGCATGCGCGCAGTCGCTGCTCATGTGGCAAATCGGCAGCGGAACTTTTGCTGGGTGGTTTTGCCGCAGATTGTGTATGAGCGGGTAAATTTCCCGAATTCCAAACCTGCATTTTTTTATCCTTGTTGCGCAAAAGCTGTATGGCTCTGCTATCTATCCTTCGCTATCCCGATCCCCGCTTGCACAACATTGCCAGCCCGGTCACGGCCTTTGATGAACGATTAAAGAAATTGGTCGCTGACATGGCCGAGACCATGTATGACGCACCTGGCATTGGGCTGGCGGCCACTCAGGTAGATGTGCATGAGCAGGTGATCGTCATCGATGTCTCCGAGGCGCGTGATCAGCTGCAAGTCCTGATCAATCCTGAAATCATCTGGAGCAGCGATGATCGGCAGGTGTATGAAGAAGGCTGCTTGTCTGTGCCCGGCATTTATGACGGCGTCGAGCGACCTTCGCGTGTGCGCGTGCGCTCGCTGGATGTAGAGGGGTATCCGCGTGAATTCGACGCCGACGGGCTGCTGGCGGTCTGCGTGCAGCATGAGATGGATCATCTGAAAGGCAAGGTGTTTGTCGAGTACCTGTCGCTGCTCAAGCGCAACCGTATCAAGACCAAGCTTCAGAAAGAAGAACGCGAACTCAAGCGCGATAAGCCTGCTATGGCCGCACGCTGAAGCAGTGGGGCGCTGCCCGCCGCGCCTATAATCTCCGCATGAAAGTCATTTTTGCCGGCACGCCCGAGTTCGCCGCCACTGCGCTGGCCGCCTTGCATGATGCGGGTGTCGACATTCCCTTGGTGCTGACCCAGCCGGATCGCCCTGCCGGTCGTGGTATGCAGCTGCACCCTTCTCCGGTAAAGCAATACGCGCTCGCGCATGGCATGCCTGTTGCGCAACCCGCGTCGCTTCGCCTGAATGGCAAATTCCCGGAAGAGGCCGCGGCGGCACATGCGCTATTGAAAAACACCGAACATCAGGTGATGGTGGTCGCGGCTTACGGACTGATCTTGCCGGCATCGGTGCTGCACATCCCACCACTAGGTTGCATCAACATCCACGCATCGCTGCTGCCTCGCTGGCGTGGTGCGGCGCCGATACATCGCGCGATAGAAGCCGGTGACCGCGAGACAGGCATCACCCTGATGCAGATGGATGAGGGACTTGATACCGGGCCGATGCTCATGGAGCGAATCGAGCCGATCGCCGAAACCGACACGACTGGCACGCTGCACGACCGGCTGGCAGTACTCGGTGGGCGTATGATCGTCGAGGCATTGAAGCAATTGTCAGCAGGTAAGCTACATGCAACACCACAGCCTGACGAAGGTGTGAGCTACGCGACGAAGATTTCCAAGGATGAGGCTGCGCTGGATTTTCGCTTGCCCGCCGAGCAGCTTTTGCGGCGCATACAGGCATTCAATCCTTTTCCCGGCGCGCTCGCGCATTTCAATGAAACACCGCTTAAGCTTTGGCGTGCCCGCTTGGCGGTCTTTTCAGGGCAACCCGGAGAAATCCTTGCCGCCGACGCCCAGGGCATCGTCGTCGCCTGCGGTCAGGGCGCACTGCGGCTCATTGAGCTGCAAAAACCCGGCGGCAAGCGGCTCGAGGCTGCACAATTCCTACAAGGTTTTCCAATGAAAGCAGGACAGGCATTCCAGCATGCAGCCTGAATTCCCGTATAATAAAGAGGCGCCGATTTGATTACTCAAGTCAAAACCAGCTTGCGGGCGCGATGAGCGGCAACGCTCTGAACAAATACTGCTAAAGCGGCGCACAGACCCGGCTTCGCTTTGCAGGCCGGGTTTTTCGTTTGTGCAGTTCCACAATAATTTCCGATGAAACGCGACGCCATTTCCTCCACCGAAGCCACCCTGAGGTCGCTGCTCGAGCAGCGTATCTTGATTCTCGATGGCGCGATGGGCACCATGATTCAGCGCTACAAGCTCACCGAAGAAGACTATCGCGGCGAACGCTTTGCGGATTTTGCGGTGCCGGGCAAGGAGATTTTCGTTAAGGGTAATAACGAACTGCTGACGCTGACTCAGCCGCAGATCATCCGCGAGATTCACGAGCAATATCTGGCGGCGGGTGCAGACCTGATCGAGACCAATACCTTCGGCGCCACGTCAATCGCACAGGATGATTACCACATGGCGCATCTCGCCTATGAGATGAACCTTGAGGCAGCGCGCATCGCCCGTGCCGCCTGCGACAAATACTCCACCACCGACAAGCCGCGTTTCGTGGCTGGCGCGCTTGGCCCGACGCCGAAGACCGCCTCGATCTCGCCCGATGTCAATGATCCCGGCGCGCGCAACGTGAGCTTCGACCAGCTGGTCGCTGCCTATCATGAACAGACGCGCGCGCTGGTTGAGGGTGGCTGCGATGTGCTGCTGGTCGAGACCGTGTTCGACACGCTCAATTGCAAGGCGGCTCTGTTCGCAATCGATCAATTTTTTGAAGAGACCGGGCAAAAGCTCCCGATCATGATCTCAGGTACGGTTACCGATGCCTCCGGACGCGTGCTGTCCGGCCAGACGGTGTCTGCTTTCTGGAATTCTGTACGGCATGCCAGGCCGCTCACCGTTGGCCTGAACTGCGCGTTGGGTGCGGCACTGATGCGACCCTATGCCGAGGAGCTATCAAAGGTTGCCGAGACCTATGTCTGCATCTATCCGAATGCCGGTCTGCCGAATCCGATGTCCGATACTGGTTTTGACGAGACACCGGAAGTCACCTCATCTTTGCTGAAAGAATTTGCCGAGAGCGGCTTTGTGAACATTGCCGGTGGTTGTTGCGGAACGACGCCCGAACACATCAAGGCGATCGCAGACACGGTCAGGAGCATCGCGCCGCGCCACATTCCCACTCACTTGCACACCATGCGGCTGTCCGGGCTGGAGCCGTACACCATTGATGAAGACTCGCTCTTCGTGAACGTCGGCGAGCGCACCAATGTGACTGGATCCAAGGCGTTCGCGCGCATGATCCTCAACGAGCAGTACGAGGAAGCGCTGGCGGTCGCGCGCCAGCAAGTCGAGAATGGCGCACAGATCATCGATGTCAACATGGACGAGGCGATGCTGGATTCGGTAGCGGCAATGACGCGCTTCTTGAATCTGATCGCCTCCGAGCCGGACATCGCTCGCGTGCCGGTGATGATTGACTCGTCCAAATGGTCGGTGATTGAGGCTGGACTGAAGTGCGTACAGGGTAAATCCATCGTCAATTCGATCTCGCTGAAGGAAGGTGAAGAAGAGTTCCTGCGGCAGGCGACACTGTGCCGTCGCTATGGCGCGGCTGTGATCGTGATGGCTTTTGACGAAACCGGTCAGGCTGATACCTTCGCACGCAAGACCGAAATCTGTGAACGCGCTTACAAGCTGCTGACCGATAAAATCGGCTTCCCGCCGGAAGACATCATTTTTGATCCGAATATTTTTGCGATCGCGACTGGTATCGACGAGCATAACAACTATGCTGTGGATTTCATCGAGGCTACACGCTGGATACGCGACAATCTGCCGCATGCCAAGGTCAGCGGCGGCGTATCGAATGTGAGCTTTTCGTTTCGGGGCAATGATCCGGCGCGCGAGGCGATACATACGGTTTTCCTGTATCACGCGATCCGCGCTGGCATGAGCATGGGCATCGTGAATGCCGGGATGATTGGTGTCTATGACGATCTGGACACCGAGCTGCGCGAGCGTGTCGAGGATGTGGTCCTGAATCGCCGCGATGATGCAACCGAGCGAATGATCGAGATCGCCGCCACGCTGAAGGCGGGTGACAAGAAAGATGAGCAGAACCTTGCTTGGCGCGAGGCCGCTGTCGAGAAGCGCCTGTCGCATGCGCTCATCCATGGCATCACGCAATGGATCGTCGACGACACCGAAGAGGCGCGCCAGCAAGTGGAGTCGCGCGGCGGTCGTCCTATCCATGTGATCGAAGGGCCGCTGATGGATGGAATGAACATCGTTGGCGACCTGTTCGGTCAGGGCAAGATGTTTCTGCCCCAGGTGGTGAAATCAGCGCGCGTGATGAAACAGGCAGTCGCGCATCTGGTGCCCTTCATCGAGGAAGAAAAGCTGGAAGAAGAGCGCCGCACCGGCAAGGCCGCCAAGCCCAAGGGCAAGATCGTGATTGCGACCGTGAAGGGCGATGTGCATGACATCGGCAAGAACATTGTTTCTGTCGTTCTGCAATGTAACAACTTCGAAGTCGTCAACATGGGCGTGATGGTGCCCTGCTCTGAAATTCTGGCCAAGGCCAAGGCAGAGAATGCGGACATCATTGGCTTGTCTGGCCTGATCACGCCGTCGCTGGAAGAGATGGCGCATGTCGCCAAAGAGATGCAGCGCGACCCACACTTCCGGATGCTGAAAATACCGCTGCTGATTGGTGGCGCGACGACCAGTCGCGCACATACGGCGGTGAAGATCGCGCCGAACTACGAAGGGCCGGTGGTCTATGTGCCCGATGCATCGCGTTCGGTGTCGGTCGCGCAGTCGTTGCTGACACCGGAAGCTCGCGATCAGTATGTGTCCGATCTAGCGACCGACTACGAGCGTATCCGCCACCAGCACGCGGGCAAGAAAGCGTTGCCTATGGTGTCGCTGGATGCTGCTCGCAAGAACAAGATGGCGGTGTCATTCAGTGGTAGCGCCGCGCCGCACAAGCCCAAGGTCATCGGCCGCCGTCACTTCCGCAATGTGGATCTGGGTGTGCTGGCAAACTACATCGACTGGGGTCCTTTTTTCCAGACCTGGGACCTTGCAGGGCCTTTCCCTGCGATCCTGACTGATCCGGTAGTGGGCGAATCGGCGAGCAATGTGTATCGCGAAGCGCAAGCGATGCTGAAGAAGATCATCGAAAGCCGCTGGCTGACGGCGAATGGCGTGATGGCGATCTTGCCGGCCAACAGCGTCAATGATGATGATATCGAGGTCTATACCGACGAGACCAAAAGCGAAGTTGCATTGACTTACTATGGTCTGCGCCAGCAGTCCGAGCGCCCGGTGATTGATGGTGTGCGGCGACCCAATCAGTGCCTTGCCGATTTCATCGCTCCTAAATCTTCCGGTATCACCGATTACCTCGGCATGTTCGCAGTGACCGCGGGCCTTGGCATCGAGAAGCATGAGAAGCGCTTTGAGGAGGCAAACGACGATTACTCATCCATCATGCTCAAGGCATTGGCAGACCGGCTCGCCGAGGCTTTTGCAGAGTATCTGCACGAGCGCGTCCGGAAGGAACTGTGGGGCTATGCAGGTGATGAGCATCTGGACAATGTCGCGCTGATCGCCGAATCGTATCGCGGCATACGTCCGGCGCCCGGCTATCCGGCTTGCCCTGAGCACACGGTGAAGGAAGATGTGTTCCGTATTCTTGAATGCGAGGATATCGGCATGAGCCTGACCGAATCTTATGCGATGTTCCCGGGGGCATCTGTTTCCGGTTTTTACTTCGCGCATCCGGAATCCAAGTATTTCACCGTCGGCAAGATTGGCGAAGATCAGCTGAAGGACATGGCAGCGCGCCGCAAGGTTAGTGTTGAGCAGTTACAGCGCTGGCTTGCCCCCAATTTGTAAGTTTCTTGCGGTTCAGTTCAGCGGAGCGCCTTCGACAAAGACTTTCAGTTCGCCTGCGCTGAATGCTTGCCAGGCTTCATTGGTGGTCAGCGGCTCGGTGACGATGACGGCAACGCGATCGTTTGGTGTGGTGACCTCTGAAAAATCAACGGTCAGGTCTTCGTCGGAGAGTTTGGCTTGCGCGAACGGATACTGACGAACGATGTAATGCAGCCGTGTCGAGCAATGCGCGTACAACGCTGAGCCATCGGACAGCATCATGTTGAACACGCCATGGGCGGCAATGTCTGAGGTCAGTGCCGCCAAGGTACTGCGCAAGGCGTCTGTCGTCGGTGGTGTGTCGCCGAATTGTTCTCGAAGCTGCTGCAACAAGTAGCAAAAAGCCAGCTCGCTGTCGGTGTTGCCGACGGGTCTGAATGGCCCGTTCAGCGCGGGGGAAAAATTCTTCAGATCGCCATTGTGAGCGAACACCCAGTATCTTCCCCACAGCTCGCGCACAAAAGGATGGCAATTTTCTAGTGCGACTTGCCCTTGTGTGGCCTTGCGAATGTGAGAGATGACGTTTTTTGATTTGATCGGATAGCTCTTGATCAGGCTTGCTACCGGAGAGGCGACCGCAGATTCGTGATCGACGAAAAGTCGCACGCCAGCACCCTCGAAAAAAGCAATGCCCCAGCCATCCTTGTGCTCATCGGTGAGGCCGCCGCGTGTCGCAAAGCCGGTAAAACTGAACACGATGTCAGTCGGGACATTGCAATTCATTCCCAGCAGCTGGCACATGGCAAAGGTGAGTTGAGTGGTGGAAGTTGTTTAACGTTATCACGATTCTCCCAGCCTGCTTGCGCTCGCAATGCGGGCGGGCAGCTGCAATTGACAGCGCCAGAGCGCGTGACCGGAGGCTCGGTACTTTTGCTCGAAAGGCGAGAGCGCATCCGCCTCAGAGGGCAGATTCTCGCAGCTGACGGGCACGCCGGTCAGCTGCGTGACTGCCGATGCGAACTCTTCAATATAAATTTTCCAGTTGCTGCGGCATTCGATCTGCCCGCCCAGTGCGAGTAATGCGGGAAATACGGGGTGTCCATGCCAGCGGCGCAACAGCTGGGATTTTTTTGGCCAGGGATTCGGATAGAGCAGGTAATGATGCGAGGGGTAAATCGCCTGTTCGAGCATCAGCCGCCAGAAGTCCACCAGATCGGCACGCACCAGCAAATGATTGCTCGGCACGTCAGTTTCCCAGTGTAGCTTGCGCGCCAAGCGGTCGGCGGATTGATCAATGCCGATCACGTAGCGATCGGGGTGGCGCTGTGCAAGCTTGAGAGTAGATAAGCCAACGCCGCAGCCAGCGTCGATGATCAGCGGTCTGCTGCCTGCCGCTTGCCAGGCAGTGATCGCGGTGTCGAATCCCCTCCGGCTATGATCAGCGATAGGGCGCAGATAGCGAGACTTCGCGTGGCGCTCAATCAGTCCGTGCAGCTGATCGTGAATGCTGAACTGATTACTGGTGACAGGACGAGAATTGGCGTGCAATCAGACTGACTCGATGCTTGAATCGCTTCAGTGCAGCACAACGGGTTGCGCCATCAGTGAGCCGTAGCTACCCAGAAATTCATCGATTTCTTCGATGCTGGGCTCGCGGGCAATCAGCTCCCGCACATGCTGGCGAAATGACTCTGCCAGCGGGCCTGCGATGAAGATCTCTTTTTTGGCGGGCTTGTCCAGAATTTCGTAGCCACCGAAGCGCATCGCTTCCATTCCTGCCTCTGCGCCAAACTCCACCACGCTGTAGTGTTCGCTGTTGTAGATCAGGTTCATGCGGGCTCCTTGGAGAAAAACAGAGAGAGATTCGTCTCTCTCTGCTGTCCGACATGGTGATGCGAAGGGAAATTTCAAGGGTGACGCGCAAATCTCATGCACCAGAGGTGTGTCATCACCTCTAGATTTCAGGGACCCTGCCGCAATCCAACTCGGGCCCTAGGTGCAGCCTACCGCAATATTGTTCTTCTCGCAAAAAACTTTGCACAGACGCCAGATGCGATGCATCTGTCAGACTCATGAACAGCACGTCCGGCGGATGCCTGAGCAGGCGATTGAGAGTTACCCGCATGGTCAGGCTGCCGGTGCAGCAGGGACAGCCAGGAGCAATCCGGATCACGCTTAGCGCGTTGGAATGGGTTAGTCCGCTATCGCTTGCGATTCCTTCGAGCAGCGCAACAGCGGTCGATCCCGGCGGCAGCTCGCGAGCGATTGCTTTTTCGCGTGCAGCAGAATCGCCGCCATACACCAGTCGCACCAGCGTCATCCCGACTTCTTCGCTGCCTTGCTGGACTCGACGCCGAGCTGTTTCAGCTTTCGGTAGAGGTGGGTTCTCTCCAATCCCGTGCGCTCGGCTACGCGGGTCATGCTGCCGCCTTCTCGCACTAGATGATGCTCGAAATAGGCGCGCTCGAAAGCATCTCTCGCCTCACGCAGTGGCAGTTCGAAAGAGACGCGGAATTCTTTTTCGGGGACCGCATAAGCAGTGGTGGACGCGCTCAGCGTGCCGGAGTAATTGCTCAGGCTGGCGTAGGTATTCATTGCCGCCGACAGACTGTTCTTTTCGGGACTAATCCCGTGTCGGCTGTAGCCGTTATTGTTCAGCATGGCGCCGCGCGCCTGATCATTACCGCGCGACAGTCCTTGCTGTACGGTCTTGAGCAGCTTTTGCAGCGATATCGGCTTCTCGAGGAAATTCATCGCGCCGATGCGCGTCGCTTCCACGGCGGTGTCGATAGTGGCATGGCCGGACATCATGATGACCGGCATGGTCAGCAGCCCATCGCGCTGCCACTCCTTGAGCAGTGTCACACCGTCGGTGTCGGGCATCCATATGTCGAGCAGTACCAGGTCAGGGCTGCCCGAGATGCGCAACTCGCGCGCCTGATTGGCGTCTTCCGCCGTGGTGACCACATGCCCTTCGTCGCCCAGTATTTCCGAGAGCAGCTCCCGGATACCCATCTCATCGTCGACTACCAGTATGTTTGCCATGGCTGACTCTCCATCTCTTATACCGTTTCCCTTCGGAAGCGCTGATTACATAACACCAGTAACTTTTGCCGCTAGCTAAGTCTCACTGAGCCCTTGATTTTGCTGGGCCCCGCGCCGCACAGCGGCGCTGGCTCGCCATAAAACATTTTGCGCCTCTCTTGATTAGAAATTGTATTTTTTGCAATTCTTAATGTCAAATGCTAATGTCAAATGCTAATGTCAAATGTTTAAATGCTCGCCAGCTTGAGCAGCAGTACCGATACTTGCGCACCACGGGCTTCTTTGCGGTTGAGCAACTCAATACGTCCACCGTGCTCCTCTATGATCTTCCGCACCACCGGCAACCCCAAGCCGGTGCCCTTGGGCTTGGAGGTGACGTAGGGCTCGAAAGCTCTGGGGAGAACAGCCGCGCTAAAACCCGGTCCGTTATCCGTCACGCTCAGTCTCACCGCGACACGGGTGCTGCCATCGGCATCGGTGTAGTGAATCGTTTCAGTCGCCAGATCGATGCGCGGCGGGCTGTCATCACCGCGGATCTCTGCTGTCGCATCAAGCGCGTTTTGCAGTAGGTTGTGTATCACCTGCCGCAGCTGGGTTGCATCACCCAGAATCTCGGGCAAGGCCGGATCGAGCCGCGCGTGCAGATGTCGACTGCCGTCGAGGCCGCTATACAGCTCGAGGATTTCCTCAATTAGTGCGTTGAGGTTCAGAGGCTTGAGTAGGGGTGGCGGAGTCTTCGCGTAGTCGCGGAAATTGTCCACCATCTGCTGCATTGCCACCACTTGATTGACGATCGTATTAGTACCTCGTTCAAGCAACGCAAGATCAGCGCCTGAGAGTCGGGCCTCCAGTTTCATCATCAGCCGCTCGGCCGAAAGTTGTATCGGCGTGAGCGGATTCTTGATCTCGTGCGCCAGACGTCGCGCCACCTCCGCCCAGGCGACAGAACGCTGCCCAGAGATCAGGTCAGAAATGTCATCAAAGACCACGACATGACCAAGACCCGAGCCTACGGGCAGTCGTGCGCCTCGCGCCAGCAAGGTGATCTCGGTTGGCGCGTGCCACTCGACAGAGCGGCCGGGCAGGCCGATCTGCTGCTGCCAGTGCTGATCACGCGGGTCAGTATTGCTCATCGCGGACTGCGCGTTTTGCTCTGAGAAAGCGCGAATGATGGGCTCGCTGAAATCCTTTAGGCCTTCGATGCTCGCGAAAGGATGCTTGAGCCACGCTGTCAGGCCAGAGTGGAGTATCTGCTCTGCTGATGCATTGAAGGTCACCAGCCGCAGCTGATCATCCAGCACCATCACACCAGCCGACATGTTCGCCAGCACCGATTCCAGGTAGGCCTTGGCGTCTTCAAGCGCCTTGCGATTGCGCTCGACAGCTTCCCTCGCCTCTGACAGCTGTATGGTCATCAGGTTGAACGATTGTGTCAGTGTGCCTAACTCGTCAGTACTGGCGACGATGGGCCTGGGCGAGAGATCACCCTCGGCCACGGCCTTGGTACCTTCGGCGAGCAGCAACAGTGGCCGTGCCAGATCGGTCGCCAGCAGGAAGGCGCTGACCATCGCGGCGAATATGGCGAGCAGCAGCGTCAGCGTCAGCGTTACCAGATAAAAATTACGGAGGCCAGTCCGAGCCAGCGAGCGCTCCTGGTATTCGCCGTACGCAATGCGCAAGGCTTCAGCATTGGCTGCGAGCTGCTCGGGCACGGGCTGGATGACCTGAAGGTATCGCGGCCGTCCTCCGCCTAAAGACAGCAGGGATCCATCACCGCGAATCGCCATCACCACGCGAATGCGGAGTGAGCCTTTTGACGCAGCGTTCCTGCCGCCACCTGTTTCAGTATCGCCTTCAATCAGCCCAAAGCCGTCCATGGAGCGCGCTCTGGCAATCATCGAGGGCGTGGGGAGATCGGGCATAAGACTGGCAACGCTGTTCGATGTGCTGGCAATCAGGTGGCCAGAACCGGACACGATAGCGACCTCATTGAGCCGATTGCGTTCCGCAATTCTGGGCAGCTGAGCGACCAGCGCAGCGTCGGACATCTCCGAGAGCTCAGATGCCACGCCACGCGCTTTTTGCCTGAGGTCTGCCAGGGACGCATCGAGCGCGCTTCTTCCCAGTGTGAGCCCGGACTCGAGCGCCGTCTCCACTTTGACGTTGAACCAGGACTCGATAGAGCGCGAGACGAACTGCACAGAGACCAGATAGATCACCACGCCGGGCAGCACACCCATCAGCGTGAACATCAGTACCAGTCGCGTCATCAGTCGTGAACCGAAGCGTTTGCGCCGGTAACGACTGGCGAGGCGAGCGAGCAGGAAAAGCACCAGCACGAACAGCAGCGCGCCGGCCGCGACATTGGCGCCCAATATCGATGAGTAATAGGTTTCGAATAGCTGTGTGTTTGCGCTAGCTGCGGTCAGCAGGTAGAGCAGCACGGCCACCAGCGCGGCCGCAGACAAGAGCATATAGCGCAGCGCCCGGCTCATTTGGCCTCGGTCTTGTGGGCGATGCGAGCCCAGCCTGAGGAGATACGCCACTCGCCGCTGCCCATTGCGCTGACCTGAATTGGCTTGGGCAGTTGGGAGACATCAAGGCTTAGCTGTACCGCGACGCTGTAGCTCGTGTCCGGTCTGAGCGCGCCGGGCTCGGCTACCTGCCAGCGCCCCGTATGCCGCAGTAGTGCCAGCATTTCATCCAGCCGGGAAAAATTTCGGTGCAGGCTTCCGTCGATCGATGCCCGGTACTGCCGAGTCAGCACGTTGTAGGACAGTCTGAGCGATCGACTGGCTTTGATGGCGACATCATCGAACCAGTACCAGCGCGGGCGTGAGACTTCAAGTTGCAGCTTGAAGTAGAGCGGAATTCCGCGCATCAGTGCATCCTCAAGCGGGTGGGTCAGTTCGACCGAGAAGTTCGAGGACAGCACATAGCCCTCGTCGGAAAGCTGAAGCGCCGCATCAATGAACTCGATACCCTCATTGGCCTTCGCCGGTGATGCTATCAACGCCCCAAGCAGCAGCAGACAGCTGGCGACGAACAGCTGCCTTATCTTCCTGAAGAGGGCCTGGCCGACGCCAGAGCGACGGTTGCTGCCAGACGCTGGCCGGAGAACTCCCACGTAATGACACCCTGGATAGAGAGTGGTAAAAAAACCACGTTTCGTGAACCGGGCGATAGTATCAAACCAGGGGCTTTTGGAGTAGCGCATAAAAGAGCCCATCGTGGTCCCGCGCCAGTTCGGCACTATCGGACTCGCGTCTCAGCCAGGGAATGTCAGGATGCCTGCGCACGATGCCGGAGGCCGTGCAAGGCACATCGGCGAGTATGCGGTCGAACGCTTGTTCATCCCACCAGTCCTGGCGGCGCGCATCGCCCACTCGGACTTGTGCATTCAGCGAAAGCCGCTCGAGGTTTTGGGCGACGCGCTTGAGTCGCTCTGGATCATGGTCCAGCGCGAGCAGATCGATATCGGCGGTCTCCAGCAGATGGCCGGTCTTGCCTCCGGGCGCCGCGCAAGCATCCAGCACACGCATGCCGGCAGACAGATCCAGCAGCGGCGCAGCCAGTTGCGCCGCTGCATCCTGCACCGATACCCAGCCATCGGCAAAGCTAGGTATCTCATTGACAGACATTGGCTGAGCAAGCCTGATCGCGGACTCACCGATACGCGTTGCATGAATGTCTGCGCTTTTCAGAAGAGACAGATAGTCGTCGGTGGTGGTTTTGCGCCGATTCACGCGCAAGGTCAGCGGCGATCGCTTGTGCCCGGCAGTGAGCAGCGCTTCCCAGTGATCAGGCCAGTCATGGCGTGCCTTGTCTATCCACCACTGCGGATAGTTCCAGCGCGCGGTTTCGCTCGCGCGCGCTTCGGTCAGCAGAGATTCACGCTCGCGCAAAAATCGCCTTAGCACCGCATTGACCAGACCCTTGGCACGTGCAAGCTCGCGGTCTGCCGCGCAGGCCGAGACAGCTTGATCAACGACTGCATGCTCGGTGTAGGGGCGGTCTTCATCAATGAGCAGCGCGAGCGCGACGCTGATCAAGGCACCCAGTCGAGCAGGCTTCGGCGGTGCGTCCAGCAGACTTGCGCGCACGGTCTTTACGACAGCCCAGTGCCGCAAGCCACGATACGCGAGATCCTGGATCGCTCCGCGTGTAGCAGGCAAGGGACGTAGTGTCGTAAACGCATCCGCGAGCGCCCGGGGCAGCGACATGCCCGCGTCTACCTGTGCCAGTGCCAGCGCCGCACCGGTCAGCGCAAACGCAAGCGAATTTTGCGATAGTGCTGACGTTGGCCCAGACTTTGCCGCTGATTTTTGCAATTTCTCAGCGGCCTTGGCCATGCGCGTCAACATCCTGCATCAAACACCCCACATCACGAACGTGTTTTCTTGCTTCGCAGTGCGCATCATTTCCAGGAGAGGGAAGGCGCGTGCTGCAAAGCTGACTTTTTTACCGGATTCGAGATCTTCCTCTTCGGTCTTGGGGTTGTCATCATTGTCTTGAGAGGCGGGCCGCTGCTTGCTGAGTGCAACCTCCTCTTCCAGCCGAGCGACCGCGTCGGGCATCTCCTCGGCAGTGATGATGCCCTGATCGACATTTTTGCCGAGCAGATCGAGCAAAGGCTTGGCGTGCATCTTGTACATCAGCACATCGGCTGCGGCACTGGACTTGAAGGTGATTAACATGAGGCGTTGTCAAACAAGTGAAAGTGAGAAGCCAGCCACGATAGCATGGCCCGCAGCTGGATTTGCAGGATTTACTGCGTCGCAGCCGTACCTGTTGGCGTAATCACCAAAGCTTTGCTGGTGACGAAACGAAATAGCGCAAAACCTTGCGCCAGCACGTACACGCACCATGCCAGACGTATCGCCGTAGAGTTGTCCCATCCCTTGGCGACAAACACATCGATCAGCAAGCCCAGACCCCACTGCACGCTGAAGGCGCCGATAAACAATGACAGGTTGTAGGCGCTGTTCACTCGCCCTGCCTGCGCCGATGGAAACGACAAACTCACATGCGTCTGCGCTAGCGTTGATACGGTAACCAGTAGCGCGAAAGGCAGCCATAGCAGCCATGCCCAGGCATAGGGCAGCAGCAGCATCGTCAGCTGAAGCAGGATGGACAAGCTGATGCCGATGCCGACGACTCTCAGTGCAGGCCAGCCGCGCTGGCTGCCATACGATACATGGCGCGGCGCCCACCAAGACAGCAGCAGATAAGACAGCATCAGGCTCAGATTGAAAGCGAACAGCACGCGCGAGGCTTGCGTGATCGACAGCCCCAGCACCTGGGTCATCCAGGGCCCTGCCCACAGCGTCTGCACCGCCATGAAACCGCCCTGGTGCACACTGCCCAGCAGCGCCATGCGGCGAAAGTAAGGATGCGTGAATATGGCTTTATATGACAAGGCGTCCGGGGTGGAACTTGGTGTCACAGTGAACTGCATCCGCTCGCGCTCGACGTCGCGCAAACGAAAGAACAAGGTCACGGTCGCGATCACGATCAGGGCTGACATCAGCCAGAATACGCCGCGCCAGCCGATGACGGGCATCAGCTCCGCCACTGGCACGGTGGTGGCCAGCGCGCCGGCAGTGCCTAACACCAGCATCCAGCTGGCGAGCTGACTCTGACGTTCGGGGGCATACCAGCTTCGGTAGGCTTTATAGGGCGCCATCAAGCACGCTGACACGCCGACACCGATCAAGGCACGCCCAGCCCACAATCCGGCGAGCGTGTTACTGGTGGCGAAAATCGCGGCACCCAATGCAGCAAACACCAGCAGCGCTGCTTCTGTGCGTCTTGGTCCATATTTGTCCAGCCATACGCCCAGTGGAAGTTGCAGGCTGGCGAAGCCAACAAAATAGGCTGACGACAGCAGACCAAGATCGGCATTCGACAGCTGCAGATCGGCCATCAGTGCGGGTGCGATCACTGCATTGATGGCGCGGAATGCGTAAGACAGAAAATACGCGCCACCAAACACCAGCACTACACGCATGGCCAGCCGGCCCTGAAGGTAGTGGGCGTGATCGGGCATCACTGCAGCGCGAAAGAGGCGAGGAAAGTGTCGGCGATCTCAGCACTCAGTCTGTGCTGCGGTCCGATGGCGACGGCCTGATAGACGCGCGGGTCTTTCATCGCGAAGCGCGCAAACAGCGTCATGTTCCGGCCATTGACAATCCCGCTCGCTTCGATTTCGGTGGCCTCGGTGCCGTCTTTGAGCTTGAGGGTCTTTTGATGTGTGATGCTGCCACCGATATTTTTCACCATCGCTTGCTGCATCAGCTCAAGTGCTTGCGAGCGTTGCGTCGCATCCTCTATCAGGGCACTGGCCACCGCAAAATTCATGTCGTCCGCTTCCGCCGCCGTCATGTGCATGTCGACCTTTATTTCCCCTAGGGAGACCATTCGTGAATGGCTCGCCGGTTTGGCCGGCAGAAGCACCGTGTAGCGAGCCTCGGCATCGCGAAGCTCGCGCCAGTTCAGGCTCGGGCTGCAGGCCAGCAAGGTCAGCGCGCAGACCATCGCCAATGACACGCGCCGTGTTGAATGAATCATGAATCGCATGAACGAGATGGTAACAGCAGAGCAGCGATGAATTTTCGGCTTATTGAGGTGCTGCGAGCGCTCGCCGGTACTGGATCGCTTCGCTGACATGCGATGCTGCGACCCGCGCGCAATGATCGAGATCGGCAATCGTTCGCGCCAGTCTGAGCACGCGATGATAAGCGCGCGCCGACCACTGCAGCCGCTCCATCGCGCTGCGAAGCAGCGATTGCGTGCTGTCATCCGGCGCGCACAGCGAGTCCAGTTCTCCGGCAGACAGCGCCGCATTGGTTTTGTGCTGGCGTTGTTGCTGCACCTCGCGCGCCTGCTGGACCCTCGCTGCGATGGCCGAGGAGGGCTCGCCGGTTGCGGACTGCAACATATCTTCTGCAGAGAGCGCAGCGACGGGCACCAGCATGTCGATGCGGTCGAGCAAGGGGCCGGAGATCTTTCCCTGATAGCGCGCGATGCTGTCCGGGGTGCAGCGGCAGGCGCGTGCCGGGTGTCCTTGATAACCGCAGGGACAGGGGTTCATTGCTGCGATCAGCTGGAAGTTGCACGGAAAGACGGTCTGCCGCGCGGCACGCGAGATCGTGATCTGGCCGGATTCGAGCGGTTCGCGCAGTGCCTCGAGCACCTTGCGATCGAACTCTGGCAACTCATCAAGAAACAGTACTCCGTGACTCGCCAGCGATATCTCACCAGGTCGAGGCACGCCGCCACCGCCCACCAGTGCCGCTGCAGAGGCTGTGTGGTGTGGCGCACGGAACGGCCGGCGGCCCCAGTGCGCGATCGAGAAACTGCCGCTGAGCGATTGCACAGCGGCCGCCTGCATCGCCTCTTCATTGGTCATGGGTGGCAATACGCCCGGCAAGCGGTTGGCCAGCATCGACTTGCCTGCGCCTGGGGGTCCGACCATCAGTGCGCTGTGCCCGCCAGCGGCCGCGATTTCCATCGCCCGGCGTGCCTGCTGCTGACCGCGTACCTCGGAAAAATCAGGATATTGCCAAGACGGCGCGACGGGCGCGGCGCGCATGCGCACCAGACGCGTCTCGGGGCTGGCGGAAGAAAAATGCGCGCAGACTTGCAGCAGTGTGCTGGCCGGATAGATCTCGGCTTCGCTCACCAGAGCAGCTTCGGCGGCATTGGCTGCGGGGAGAATGAACGCCCGCCGCTGTGTGCCCGAGCTCTGCATCGCATGGCTCATGGCCAGTGCAGCGCGGATCGGACGCAGTTCACCAGACAGCGAGAGCTCGCCAGCGAACTCGTAGCGATCCAGCTCGGCACAGGACAGCTGCCGTGACGCGGCGAGGATGCCCAGTGCGATCGGCAGATCGAAGCGACCAGACTCTTTGGGCAGGTCGGCCGGTGCGAGATTGACCGTGACACGGCCGGCGGGGAAGTCAAAGCCGCTGTTTTGCAGCGCTGCCCTCACGCGTTCGCGAGACTCCCGCACCTCGGCCTCTGCGAGTCCCACGATGGTGAACGCGGGCAAGCCATTGGCCAGATGAACCTCCACGCTGACAACGGGCGCTTCCAGCCCGCACAGCGCCCTGCTGCGTAAGACGGCCAGCCCCACCGGGCGTCAGGACCGCAGTCGGGATTCGAGCTCGGCCACGCGAGCTTCCAGGGCTTCGAGCTTCGCTCGCGTCCGGGCGAGCACCTCGGACTGGATCTCGAATTCTTCTCGGGTCAGCAGATCGAGTTTGGCAAAGCCCTGGTTGAGCATCGCCTTGAGGTTTTTCTCGAGGTCTCGCGCGGGAGAGCGTTGCAACACTTCTTGAATGTTTTGTTGCAAATCGGAAAGGAGACTGGGTCTAGGGGTCATGAGTTTTGCTAGGATGAAACATGCACTAAATTGAGGCGGTCGCGCTTTGATGGTGCAACGCTGGCGTTCGGCCTGCCTTGACGTAAGGCTCGATGCTAGCGGAATTGGCTGAAATGACAAGACTTTTCCTGATTTTCAGCTGGCACATGTCCTGCTTGGTTCCCTTGGGCACACACGGCATTCGTGGGCAGGTTTTTTTATTTAACATCAAGAAGGAAAGCCATGAAAAAAACTATTCTAGCTGGCGCAGCGCTGGCTGCACTTGGAGCGAGTGTCAACGTCGCGTATGCACAGGAGGCTGCTGCAGCCAAGCCTGACAATGAAGTTTCCTTCAACGTCGGAATTGCCTCCGAATACCGCTACCGTGGCGTCTCTCAGTCGCGCTTCAAGCCGGCATACAGCGCGGGGATTGATTACGTCAACAATCCCTCGGGAATCTATCTGGGTGCATGGGGTTCGACCATCAAATGGATAGAGGACAACGGCGCAACCGACGGCAATCTCGAAATTGACGTTTATGGCGGCAAGCGCGGTGAGCTTACGCCAGAGGTGGCCTATGATGTCGGCGGCTTGTACTACTGGTATCCAAAGAACACTTACGGCGACATTGCATGTAATGCGCTCTACTGCTCGAGCAATGCAAACACTTTCGAGTTGTACGGCAAGGTCAGTACTGGCCCCTATTATTTCAAGTATTCGCACAGCCTGACGGACTTATTCGGATGGGAAACGGCGACCAAGCAGGGAACCAGCAATAGCCAGTACTTCGACTTCGGTGCGGATTTCCCCTTGGCCGACGGCTACATCTTGAATGCCCATGTCGGCTATCAGCGCGTGGCTAACCTCTCGGCAGCGAATTTCACCGATTACAAGCTCGGGTTGACGAAAGATTTTGGTTTTGCCACGGGCTCTGCTGCGTACATAGCGGCAGATACAGATATCGCTTATTACGTTAGCCCCTCCAACAAAAACCCTGCTGGGAAAAACCTTGGCAAGGGCACTTTGCTGGTATCGCTAGTCAAAACTTTCTAATCCAACCCAGAGGCTGAAATGAAACTCATCACTGCCATCATCAAGCCGTTCAAGCTCGATGAAGTGCGCGAAGCGCTCTCGGCGATCGGTGTGCAAGGCATCACGGTCACCGAGGTCAAGGGCTTCGGGCGCCAGAAAGGTCACACCGAGCTGTATCGCGGCGCCGAGTACGTCGTCGACTTCCTGCCCAAGACCAAGATCGAAGCGGCCGTTGACGACGCCATTTTGGAACGCGTGATCGAGGCGATCGAGAACGCGGCTCGCACTGGCAAGATAGGTGACGGCAAGATCTTCGTCTACGACCTGCAGCAAGTCGTTCGTATCCGTACGGGCGAAACCGGCAAAGAAGCACTCTAAAGGGGATTTAACATGAAAAAATGGTTCACTAGCCTTTTGAGCGCCGGCATGTTGCTGCTAGCAGTAGGCATGACACCTGTTGCATCCGCCGAGGACGCGCAGCCCGCCGCAACACCGGCTGCAGCGGCAGCACCGGCCGCAGCACCGGCCGCACCAGCTGCGGCAGAGGCCGCTGCTCCCGCTGAGGCGGCACCGGCTCCTGTACCCAACAAGGGTGACACCGCATGGATGATGGTGGCGACGCTGCTGGTCATCATGATGTCGATCCCGGGTCTGGCGCTGTTCTACGGCGGTCTCGTCCGCTCGAAGAACATGCTGTCGGTGCTGATGCAGGTGATGATGATTTTCAGCCTCATCTCGGTACTTTGGTTCATCTACGGCTATTCACTCGCGTTCACTGAGGGAGGCAGTTTCTTCGGTTCCTTTGATCGCCTGTTCATGAAGGGAATGACGCCGGATTCACCCGGTGCGACCTTCAGCAAGGGCGTGGTAATCCCGGAGATGATATTTGCCTGCTTCCAGGCGACCTTCGCCGCCATCACCTGTGGCCTGATCGTCGGCGCCTTCGCCGAGCGCATCAAGTTTTCTGCTGTGCTGGTGTTCATGGTCATCTGGTTCACCTTTGCGTATCTGCCGATCGCTCACATGGTCTGGTTCTGGCCCGGTCCGGACGCTTTCACCGACGCCGCAGCAGCAGAGAAAGCGACGGCCGTGTCTGGCTGGCTGTTCCAGAAAGGCGCGCTCGACTTCGCTGGCGGTACCGTGGTGCACATCAATGCCGCTGTCGCCGGTCTCGTGGGCGCAGTCGTCGTCGGCAAGCGCGTTGGCCTCGGCCGTGAATCCATGGCGCCGCACTCGTTGACGCTGACCATGGTGGGTGCATCACTGCTGTGGGTGGGCTGGTTTGGTTTCAATGCCGGCTCTGCGCTGGAAGCGAATGGTTCGGCTGCACTGGCATTCGCCAATACGCTGCTTGCTACGGCTGGCGCGGTCTGTTCCTGGTCGTTTGCCGAGTGGATCCTGAAAGGGGTTTGTCGGTGTGATGGGCGGCTTAGTCATTGGCCTGCTGGCAGGCGTCATCTGCCTGTGGGGCGTGAACGGACTCAAGCACATGATTGGCGCGGATGACTCGCTGGATGTATTCGGCGTGCACGGCGTGGGCGGCGCATTGGGCGCTATCCTGACCGGCGTGTTCGCTGCGCCGTCACTGGGCGGCACCGGCATCTTCGACTATGTGGCCAATGCTGCTTCGCCGGAGTATTCGATCGCTTCTCAGGTCTGGATTCAGTTCCAGGGTGTGCTGACCACGGTCATCTGGTCGGGCGTCGTGGCATACATCGCGTACAAGATCGCTGACATGCTGATCGGCCTGCGCGTCACGGAGGAAGAAGAGCGCGAAGGCCTCGACATCTCCAGTCACGGTGAAACCGCCTACTACCGCTGATATCTTAAGTCTTCTCCTCAGCACCGGCCCAGCGCATCGGGCCAGAAACGCCTCCTACCAAGGAGGCGTTTTTTGTTTCGGCGTCCGCTTGCAGTTTGCTCGAGCATCCCCATGTGGAAACCTCCCTGAATTGGGGCGCGAGTCATGCTTGTCCGTTAAAATCCTCGCTTTGGCGTGTATTCGCGCCCCGCTGCAGCCTGATTCCCCGGAAGGTTTTCCCATGGTGCCCCACCTCGTCACGGCCCTGAATGGTCCGTTGCTTGAACTTGAAAAGAAGATTCTGACTGCCACGCCCGCGATCGAGCGCTGGTTCCGGCTCGAGTGGCAAGAACACACGCCACCCTTTTATTGCTCGGTCGATCTTCGCAATTCAGGTTTTAAACTGGCGCCGGTCGACACCAATCTTTTCCCCGGGGGCTTCAATAACCTTGCGCCCGAAATGCTGCCTCTTGCAGTGCAGGCGGCGATGGCGGCGATTGACAAATACTGTCCGGATGCAAAGAATCTGCTGCTAGTGCCAGAAAAGCACACACGCAATACGTTCTACCTGCAGAACGTCGCCCGTCTGATGCAGATCTTTCGCCAGACGGGTCTGCATGTACGACTGGGGAGTTTATCGGATGAAGTGAAAGAGCCCGTGGTAATCGATCTCCCGGACGGCAACAGCATCACGCTGGAGCCGCTGGAGCGTTCTGCGAATGGACGCCGTCTCGGGCTGAAGAATTTTGATCCCTGCACCATCCTGCTGAACAATGATCTGTCGGCGGGTATTCCGGGCATACTCGAAGACTTGGACGAGCAGACGCTCTTGCCGCCGCTGCATGCGGGCTGGGCGGTGCGGCGCAAGACCAATCACTTTGCCGCCTATGATGAAGTGGCAAAAAAATTCGGCAAGCTGGTCGACGTCGATCCCTGGATGTTGAATCCTTACTTCGCCAAGTGCACCGGCATTAACTTCCATGAACGCACCGGCGAGGATTGTTTATCGAGCAGCGTGGACGCGCTGCTGACCAAGATCCGAAAAAAATACAAGGAATACGGCATCAAAGAAACGCCTTTCGTGATCGTCAAGGCCGACGCAGGCACCTATGGCATGGGTATCATGACGGTGCGCGACGCTAGCGAAGTGCGCGAGCTGAATCGCAAGCAGCGCAACAAGATGTCGGTCGTGAAAGAAGGTCTAGAAGTGTCCGACGTGATCATTCAGGAAGGCGTCCACACCTTTGAACATATCAATGATGCGGTCGCCGAGCCGGTGGTCTACATGATTGACCGCTACGTGGTCGGTGGTTTTTACCGTGTGCATGCCGAGCGCGGCGTCGATGAGAATCTCAATTCTCCGGGCGCACATTTCGTGCCACTGGCCTTCGCGCAGCAGCATGCGCTACCCGACCTCGCGGCCAAGCCCGGCACAGCGGCGCCAAATCGCTTCTACATGTATGGCGTGGTTGCGCGGTTGGCATTGCTGGCAGCATCGCTGGAGCTGGAAAAGACCGATCCCGATCCCGAGGTCTACTGATACGGACGAATGATGGCCGGCACTCGGCACCAACCCACCAAGGTTTCTGATTGATGAAAATCGCTTTTGCCGCAGATCCGCTGGCCAGCTTCAAGATCGAGAAGGACTCGACTTATGCGATGATGGTCGAGGCGGCGCGGCGCGGTCATGCGCTGTATTCATTCGGTCACGCCGACTTGATCTTCGACGGCCGCAAGGTGCTGGCGTATCTGTCACGTGTCAGGCTGACCGGCAATCCACAAGACTGGTTCCACCAAGATGAGCCCGTGCTGATGTCACTGAATGACGTCGACGCGGTTATCGAGCGCACCGATCCGCCGTTCAACATGGAGTACGTGTACGCGACTTACTTGCTCGAGCGCGCTGAAGCCGATGGTGCGCGCATCTTCAACCGTCCCGGAGCTATTCGCAGTCATAACGAAAAGCTGGCGATCACCGGATTCACGCAATTCATCGCGCCCACGCTGGTGACGAGCAAAGAGGCGTCCATTCGAGATTTTCATCGTGAGCATCGCGACATCATTCTCAAACCGTTGGATGGCATGGGCGGCGAGGGCGTGTTTCGCGTCGGCGAGCAAGGCCTCAACCTTGGCGCCATCATCGAGACGCTCACGCAACATGGCGCCCGCACCATCATGGTTCAGCGCTACATTCCTGAGATCGTGGATGGTGATCGCAGGGTGTTGCTGATCGGCGGTCAAGTGGTGCCTTACTGCCTCGCGCGCGTACCGCAGGCGGGTGAGGTGCGAGGCAACCTTGCCGCAGGCGGTCGCGGCGTCGCCATGCCGGTCTCGGCGCGCGAGCGAGAGATTGCCGAGACCCTGGCACCGGTTTTATATCAACGTGGTCTCTTGCTGGTAGGATTAGACGTGATCGGCAATTACCTCACCGAGATCAACGTGACCAGCCCGACCTGTTTTCAGGAGATCGCTGAGCAGACCGGTTTTGATGTGGCGGGCATGTTCATCGACGCGCTGGAGCGTACCCTTGCAGGCGGCTGACGCTGACTCTCAGAATGATTTTGACGCCATGGTTGGCATACTCCTTATCACTCACGCGCCCCTAGGCAAGGCCTTCATCGAGGCGGCAACCCATGTATTTCGCGGTCCACCCGAGCATCTCGAATCGTTGGACGTGGTTGCCGATCAGGATCCTGAGGAGATCAGGCGACTGGCACGTGAGGCAATAGCGCGGATTGATGATGGCGCCGGCGTGCTGGTGCTAACCGACATCATCGGCGCCACGCCCTGCAACTGCACGCTAGCGTTCTGTGTCCCCGGCAAAGTGGAGGTTCTTGCCGGTGTCAGCCTGCCGATGCTGCTGCGCGCGATCAGCTATCGTCACAACACGTTGGACAGCGTCGCGGAAATGGCGCTCGCCGGCGGACAGCGGGGCATGTGCCGAGTGGAGCAGCAGACGGGCTGAGCACGCCGCATCGCCGGTCAGGCAACATAACACCACGACGACATCAAAAACACGGACATGATCAGCAGGGATATCGAAATCATCAACAAGCTCGGATTGCACGCGCGTGCTTCTGCAAAGCTGACGCAACTGGCGGGAAAATTCCAATGCGAGGTCTGGATGAGCCGCAACCAGAAGCGCGTGAACGCAAAATCCATCATGGGCGTGATGATGCTGGCTGCTGGCATAGGCACGGTCGTCACGCTGGAGACGGATGGCGTTGATGAACAAGCGGCCATGGATGAGCTGGTGGAGCTGATCTCTGCGCGTTTCGGCGAGAGCGAATAACCGGCAGCGTAACAGGACAAATTCAACATGGCCTCATTCACGCTTCACGGCATACCGGTCTCGCGGGGCATCGCGATCGGTCGCGCACATCTGCTGCGCCCGGCGGCGCGCGACGTCAAGCATTACCTGGTCCCGGAAGAGCGTGTCGAGGCCGAGGTGCAGCGACTGATCGATGCGATCAGCGCAGTGAACCAGGAATTGCAGGCCGTGCGCCGCGATCTGCCGCCCGATGCCCCCAGCGAGCTAGCAGCTTTCATTGATGTGCACGCACTGATCCTCTCCGATCCCATCATCGCCGAAGAGCCGCTGAAGATCATTCGTACCCGGCATTACAACGCCGAATGGGCATTGCTGACGCAGATCGATGAACTGTCCGCACAATTCGACGAGATCGAGGATGAATATCTTCGAGAGCGCAAGAATGATATCGGGCAGGTCGGCGAGCGCGTCCTCAAAGTGCTGACCGGGTCGGCCACGGCGCTCCCGTCCAGCTCGGTCGCCGATGACTCGCTGCCGCAGATGATCGTCGTCGCCCATGACATCTCTCCGGCGGACATGCTGCAGTTTCGCGATCGCGCATTCGTCGGTTTTGTCACCGATCTCGGCGGCCAGAACTCTCACACCGCGATTGTCGCGCGCAGCCTGGATATTCCTGCGGCGGTCGGTATGTCGAACGCTTCGACGCTGATCGCTGAAGATGACTGGGTGATCATCGATGGCGATGCTGGAATCGTGATCGTCGATCCTGCGCCCATCGTGCTCGAGCAATACCGCGATGCACAAGCGCAGCTGATCCGCGAGCGGAAAAAACTCGGCAAGCTGAAAAAGACGCCAGCCGTCACCAGTGATGGTACGCGTATTCATTTGCTCGCCAATATCGAGCTGCCAGAAGATTGCGCGGCCGCACTTGACGCGGGCGCCGTCGGTGTCGGATTGTTCCGTTCCGAGTTTCTTTTCATGGGACGCACCGGACAGACCAGCCGGCTACCCTCGGAAAACGAGCAGTTCGAGTCGTATCGCAAGGCTGTGGTCGCGATGAAAGGCCGTCCGGTGACGATACGCACGCTCGACATCGGCGCGGACAAGCCGCTGGACAAGGACGAAGAGACAGCGCTGAATCCGGCACTCGGTTTGCGCGCAATACGCTACTGCTTGGCTGAGCCACAAATGTTTCTCACGCAGCTGCGCGCGATACTGCGAGCTTCAGCCTACGGTCCGATCAACTTGCTGATACCGATGCTCGCGCATGCATTCGAGATCGACCAGAGTCTCGCCATGATCGAGCAGGCGAAGGCACAGTTGCGTGACACAAAGAAAAAATTCGATCCGAATATCCCGGTTGGCGCGATGATCGAGATTCCTGCGGCTGCGCTCACGCTGCCGCTGTTCATCAAGCGTCTGAATTTTCTCTCGATCGGCACGAACGACTTGATCCAGTACACACTGGCGATTGACCGGGTCGATCACGAAGTCGCCCATTTATACAACCCCTTGCATCCGGCGGTGCTGCAGCTGCTGCACATGACAATCTCGGCCGGAGCAAAAGCCGGCATACCGGTCGCCGTCTGCGGCGAGGTCGCCGGGGATCCCAAGCTCACCCGACTGCTGCTGGGCATGGGGTTGCGAGAGTTTTCGATGCATCCGGCGCAGCTCCTGACGGTGAAGCAGGAAATACTCAATGCCGATATCGACCTCATCGAGCCAGCGGTGAAGCGGATCCTCAAGACTTATGAGGCGCCGGCCATTGCCGATGCGGTAGAACGGCTGCGTCTACTCTGATGGGTCTGGCCGTTTGACGCTGGGCACCGAAATCGCTATTCTTCGTCTAACGCGCCGATTTGACCTTAGCTTGCGGGCGCTCGGGGACCTCCCCGGACAAATACGGCTAAAGCGAGCTCGAATCGATGTACGAATCCAGCCCGACAGCCACAGGTGCTTTCGGGCTTTTTGTTTTTTGTGCAGGTAAAACGCTGTCAATGAAATCCATAGGAAACGTCAAGCCGCAGTCGATGCATTTCGTCGAGCCACTGCCTTTGCAGAGCGGCGCCGTGCTGTCCGACTACACATTGGTCTACGAGACCTACGGCACGCTGAATGCTGATTGCTCGAATGCCGTGCTGGTCTGTCACGCGTTGAATGCCTCGCACCATGTCGCCGGCACCTATGAAGGCCAGCCCAAGAGTACGGGTTGGTGGGATAACATGGTGGGCCCCGGCAAGCCGCTGGATACCAATCGTTTCTTTGTCATCGGCGTCAATAATCCAGGCTCATGCTTTGGCTCCACCGGTCCCATGCACACCAATCCGGCCACAGGCAAGCCATACGGCGCATTATTCCCGGTGGTGACGGTCGAAGACTGGGTGCATGCGCAGGCCCGGTTGGCAGATGCGCTGGGCATCCGCAAATTTGCGGCGGTGATGGGCGGTTCGCTCGGCGGCATGCAGGCGCTGGCCTGGAGCACGCTGTATCCCGATCGTGTGGCGCATTGTCTTGTGATCGCCTCCACTCCCAAGCTCTCGGCGCAAAACATTGCGTTCAATGATGTCGCACGTCAGGCCATACTGACGGACCCGGATTTTCATGACGGTGATTTTTACGCGCATGGCGTCGTACCCAAGCGCGGCCTGCGTGTCGCGCGCATGATCGGACACATCACGTATTTGTCTGATGACGACATGGCTGAGAAATTTGGCCGCGATCTGCGCGGCACGGATTACCAGTTCGGCTACGGGATTGATTTCGAGATCGAATCCTATCTGCGCTATCAGGGTGACAAATTTTCTGAGTACTTTGATGCCAATACGTATTTGCTGATCACCAAAGCGCTTGATTATTTTGATCCCGCGCGCGCCTGCCAGGGCGATCTTGCCGTGGCATTGTCGGGCACACAGGCTGAGTTTCTCGTGGTGTCATTTACCACTGACTGGCGCTTTGCGCCCGAGCGCAGCCGAGAGATCGTGCAGGCTCTGGTGAAGAATGAGCGGCGTGTCAGCTACGCCGAAATTGATGCGCCACACGGACATGATGCCTTCCTGCTCGACGATCCGCGCTACATGGCTGTGGTGCGTGCGTATTACGAGAAGGTCTGGAGCGGACTCGATATGCAGATGCCTGCAGTGCAGCGGGAGGCCGCATGATCACTGAGCGCTTCGCCGGCTTGCGCGCCGATCTCGCCTTCATCGCGCACTGGGTTACACCCGGAGCACGCGTGCTTGATCTGGGCTGCGGCGATGGCGCGATGATGGAATACCTTCAGGCGGAAAAAAGCTGCACCGGTTACGGTGTCGAGATTGATGATGCTCGCATACCGCGTTGCGTGCATCGCGGCGTGTCGGTGATACAGCAAGATCTGGAGGGTGGGCTGGCCATGTTCGCTGACGATGCCTTCGACAGCGTACTGTGCCTCTCTGCGCTGCAGATGATGAAAAATGTCGAGGGTGTGCTGCGCGATATCGCGCGCGTCGGACACGAGGCCATCGTCTCTTTCCCCAACTTTGCCCACTGGCCGCATCGGCTATCCTTGCTCACTGGCCACATGCCGGTGTCCGAAAGCCTGCCCTATCAGTGGTATGACACGCCCAACCTGCGTTGTGCGACCATCAGCGACTTTTCCGATCTTGCTGATGAGGTCGGGCTGCAGGTGATCGAATGCGTTGCACTCAAAGAAGATGGCACGCCGGTCGCCTTCCTGCCGAATTGGCGCGGTAGTCTTGCGGTATTCCGGCTTCGTAAAAAATAGACTGTCCCTGACACTGGGCGCATGAATACTCCTTCCACTCCAGCGACGCCTGCGGCAAGCGGCTGGCGGCATTACTGCAGCCGGCACATGCTGATTTGCGTGATGCTGGGCTTCACCTCGGGCCTGCCGCTCTTCATTCTGTATAACTTGCTGTCAGCTTGGCTGAAAGCTGAGCAAGTCGACCTGAAATCCATTGGTTTGTTTGCATTGGTAGGTTTTCCATACACATGGAAATTCCTCTGGTCGCCGCTGATGGATCGCTTCCATTTTCCGCTGCTGGGTCGTCGTCGCGGATGGATGTTTTTCACCCAGCTTGCCTTGCTCGCAGCAGTTGGCAGCATGGGTTTTTTCTCGCCACTGACGGAATTGAGTGCTGTAGTGACACTCGCAGGATTCATCGCGTTTTTATCGGCCAGCCAAGATATCGTGATCGATGCATACCGGCGCGAACTCTTGTCTGATGCCGAGCAGGGCTCAGGCACTGCGCTGTTCGTCAATGCATACAAGATGTCTACGCTAGTGCCGGGGTCACTCTCTCTGATTCTCTCCGACTTTCTCAGTTGGCAGGTTGTATTCGGTATCACCGCTTTGTTCATGCTGCCCGGACTGTTTACCACCTTGCTCATCAGCGAGCCAGCCATTTACGGTGAGCCACCGCGCACGCTGCGCGAAGCCGTCATTGAGCCCTTCCGAGAATTCATGCAGCGCAGTGGCTTCTCACAAGCGATGCTGATATTGGCCTTCATCTTTCTCTACAAGCTCGGCGATTCTATGGCGACCGCGCTGGCCACGCCGTTTTACATGGAGCTGGGTTACACCCGTACGCAGATCGGACTGGTGGCAAAGAATGCAGGCCTGTGGGCTAGCTTAGCGGGCGGCATCATCGGCGCAGTCTGGCTGGAAAAAACCGGCGTCAACCGTGGCCTGTGGATCTTTGGCGTGTTGCAGGCGGTCGCGATTCTCGGTTTTGCCTTGCTCGCTCAAACGGGCGTGGCGGTGGCCGGTGCTGAGCCAAGCAGCTTGATGCTGGGTCTGGTGATTGGCCTTGAAGCTTTTGCCGTCGGTCTTGGCACCGCAGCGTTCACGGCCTATATCGCGACGACGACGGACCAGCGCTACACCGCGACGCAGTTTGCGCTGTTCACCAGTCTGGCTGCTGTGCCGCGCACCTTTTTCAATGCGCTAACCGGTTTCATCGTTGCGCACACAGGTTGGTTTGTCTTCTTCCTGATTTGCTTTGCCCTGGCCGTCCCCGGCATGCTGCTGTTGCCGAAGATCGCGCCATGGAATACCCCGCACCCATCGCAGGATTCTTAGCGTTCATTTCCAGAGATTCAGCGCCAGCATCAGCACAACGGCTACCGCCATCACAGCCGTCGCCGCCCAGCCCAACCACTTGAGGCGGTGCGTTACCACGAAGGGCCCCATGATGTCGTGCCGGCTGGCCATGCGCATCATCACGATCATGATAGGCACGGACACGATGCCATTGATCACAGCTGCCCAGTACAGCGCGTGAATCGGATCAATCTCGCTGATGCCGATACCGGCACCAATAATCATGGATACCGCAATAATTCCGTAAAAGCGCCAGCCCAGTCCCAGCGGCAGGTCCAGTCCGGTTCGCCAGTTAAACGCACCTGCGACCGCATACGCAGCCGAGCCTGCCAGTACTGGGATGGCCAGCAGACCCGTGCCGATGATTCCCAGCGCGAACAGCAGGAACGCGAATTCACCCGCAATTGGTCTGAGCGCCAGTGCGGCATCACGTGAACTTTGTATGTCGGTGATGCCGTGCGTGAACAGCGTGGACGCAGTAGTCAACATGATGAAGAAGGCAATCAGGTTTGACAGACCCATGCCTATCCAGTTGTCGGTCGCGATGCGCCGCAAATGCGCCCTCGCCTGCTCATGAGCCTGACGCAGCGAGCGGGCGTTGGGATCTGCCTTGAGTTCCTCGACTTCCTGCGAGGCCTGCCAGAAAAACAGGTAAGGACTGATCGTGGTGCCCAAAATCGCCACCAGCGTGGTCAGATAGGCCGGAGTTAACTGCAGACGGGGTAATATCAGTGATGAAAGCACTTCGCTCCATTCGATGTGCACGGTAAATACCGTGCCCACGTAAGCGAACAAGGTGAGCGTCAGCCACTTCAGCACGCGTACATAGCGCACATAAGGAATCAATACCTGAAGCAGCACAGAGACGGTACCGAACAGGATGACCCAAGCGGTGTGCGAGCCGCCACCGACCAGCATGAGAGCATCTGCCATGGCGGCCAGATCAGCGGCGATATTGATGGTGTTGGCGATCAGCAGCAGGCAGACCATCGTGAACAACAGCCATGATCCATACCAGCGCCGAAGATTACCCGCCAAACCGTCGCCGGTGACACGACCGATGCGGGCGCTGACCGACTGTATGCCAACCATCAGCGGCCAGGTAATCAGCAGGGTCCACAGCATCTGCAGACCAAATTGCGCACCGCCCTGAGAATAGGTGGCAATGCCGCTGGGATCGTCATCCGCCGCCCCCGTGATCAGGCCGGGTCCGAGTTTTTTCGACAGCGACCGGTCATCAGCCTGTATCTGCCGATGAATTTTTTCCCGAGCGACAGGAACAGAAGATTTTTCGAGCTCGTCGGACATGTGCTGATACTAGCAGTGGTGGACTGCCGGTGACGATCTGCGCTGCACGATGTTGTGCGCGCTACACTGATGTCTCGCAGGCAGGGTGACTGCCTGATCAATGCAATGGATGATCAATGCTGAATAGGCTCTGGCTGGGATTTTTTGTTATTGCCGCTGGCAGTGCCGTGTGGCGGTGGCTGGTAGCAGGCGATGCGGTCGTGTTTGCAGCAATGGTCGACAGCCTGTTCGCGATGGCAAAACTGTCGGTCGAAGTGATGATCCTGCTGTTCGGCACGCTCACGCTTTGGCTGGGTTTTCTGCGCATCGCAGAAAAAGCTGGACTGGTCGAGGCGCTGTCGCGCGGGCTGTCGCCTCTGTTCACGCGGCTGATGCCCGAGGTGCCGCCTGGTCATCCCGCGTTGGGGCTGATCACCATGAATTTCACCGCGAACGCACTGGGTCTGGATAATGCCGCTACCCCGATAGGACTCAAGGCCATGCGCGAATTGCAGTCGCTGAATCCTTCCCCAGAGGTCGCGAGTAACGCACAGATACTATTTCTGGTGTTGAATGCCTCTTCGCTGACACTGTTGCCGGTGTCGATTTTCATGTATCGTGCACAGCAGGGGGCGACCGATCCTACCTTGGTTTTTCTACCGATATTGCTGGCGACCGCGGCGTCCACGATCGCGGGATTTTTGTCGGTGGCGATTGTTCAGCGGCTGAGGTTGCGCGATCCCGTCGTGATGGGCAGTCTGCTCGCAATTGCACTCATACTCGGCAGCTGCATCGCCGTGTTGTCCGGATTGTCTTCAGCTGCGCTGGCGTCACTTGTGTATGAAGCCTTTATCGATGGCGCACGCGAAGGCTTCGAGGTGGCGAAGCATCTGTTGCCCTATTTGGTGGCGATGCTGTGCGCGGTGGGCGTGCTGCGGGCATCGGGCGCACTCGATTTGCTGCTTGGGCTGATACGTGGCGGCGTGGACTGGTTCGGCTGGGACAATCGCTTCGTCGATGCGCTGCCGACTGCGCTGGTCAAACCTTTCTCTGGCAGCGCGGCGCGCGCGATGCTGATCGAGACCATGAGCACGCAGGGTGTCGATAGTTTTCCGGCGCTGTTGTCCGCCACCGTACAGGGGAGTACCGAGACAACTTTCTACGTGCTGGCGGTGTATTTTGGCGCCGTTGGCATACAGCGCGCGCGTCATGCAGTGGCTTGCGCGCTGCTTGCCGATCTGGCAGGGGTGATGGCTTCGATTGGGGTGTGTTACTGGTTTTTCGGCTGAGTGGAATCAGGCAGGCCAGTCATAGCTGATCGTCAGCGGCGCATGATCTGAAAACCGTTCATCCTTGTATACCGCAGCGCTCCTAGCGGTCGCCGCAATGCCTGGTGTGGCGACGTGATAATCGATGCGCCAACCGACATTGTTTGCCCAGGCCTGTCCGCGATTGCTCCACCAAGTGTAGGCCTCGCCCGTCGTCTCGGGATGCAGCAATCGATACACATCGCGCCAATCTGCCTCATCGAACACGGACGTCATCCAGGCGCGCTCTTCCGGGAGGAAGCCGGAGTTTTTCTGATTGCTTTTCCAATTCTTCAAGTCGATTTCTTTGTGCGCGACATTCCAGTCGCCGCAGATCACTATTTCGCGCCCTGACTTGCGCAGTTTGACCAGATGCGGCATGAAGACCTCCATGAAGCGAAACTTTGCCTGCTGACGCTCGTCGCTGGAAGAGCCGGATGGACAGTACAGCGAGATCACCGACAGTGTGCCGATATCGACTTGCACATAGCGACCCTCGGCATCGAACTCTGCATTGCCGAATCCGGTAGCCACGGAGTCCGGCTGCCTGCGCGAATAGACGCCGGTGCCCGAATAGCCTTTCTTCTCGGCGTAATGGAAATGGCCGTGATAGCCAAACGGTGACAAAAAGATGTCCGTCATGTCCGCTTCCTGGGCCTTGAGCTCCTGCACGCAGATGAAATCTGCGTCTTGCTTCTGCATCCATTCGAAAAAATTCTTTTTGGCGGCGGAGCGTATGCCGTTCAGATTGGCCGAGATAATTTTCATGTGCTGTTTTTGGAAAAAAGTCTTGCTGTACGAGAGCAAGGATAACCGATCAGGGCTCGAGATAAAATGTGGCCTTCCAGCGTCTATTTCGAGGGTGATTGAGTGAGCAAGCTGCGCGAGCAATTCATCGAATTTTCTGTCAACGCCGGCGTGCTGCGCTTCGGCGAGTTCACGACCAAGGCCGGACGTCTGTCGCCGTATTTTTTCAATGCGGGTTTGTTCAATGATGGCGAGCGGCTTGGCAAGCTGGCCGGGTTTTATGCGCAGACATTGCTGGATTCTGGCGTCGGCTTTGACATGCTGTTTGGTCCAGCCTACAAGGGGATCACGCTGGCCTCGGCAACGGCGGTTGCGCTAGCGGCGAAGGGCCGTAACGTGCCCTTCGCGTACAACCGCAAGGAAGCCAAGGATCATGGCGAGGGCGGAACCATCGTTGGCGCCAAGCTGGAAGGCCGCGTGGTGATCATCGATGATGTGATCTCTGCGGGCACCTCGGTGCGCGAATCGGTGGAGATGATCCGAGCGAATGGCGCCACGCCCTGCGCCGTGCTGATCGCGCTCGACCGAATGGAAAAGAGCGGTGCGGAGGGCGCGCTGTCGCCGCTGTCAGCTGTGCAGGAAGTCGAACGGAGCTTTGGCATGCCGGTACTGCCGATTGCGAACCTGAACGATTTGTTTGCTTATTTGTCCGGCCCCGGCGCCAGTGCTGAGCTGGCGCAGTTCAAAGGACCGGTCGAGGCGTATCGCCAACGTTATGGCGTGCGCTGATCAGCGCAGGCCGAAAATGTCGTACTTAACATAAGCGTCATTCTTTGTGCGTTTGAGCTCAGCCATTTTCCCTACCGCCTGCAACTGATTCATCCATGCGTATTTTTCAGAGGACGTCTGGAATTGCGGCGTGGTGATGAAATACGGGAAGCCCTTGTCGTTCAGTACCTCACCACGCGCCAGTGCTTCACCGGCTTCTTTGGATCCGACCACCACGCCGCCGTACGTCATGTAGATCTGTGCGCCGTCATCGGTTTCAATGGTCAGCCGCACATCGAGACGCAGCACGCCCGACGGCATCGTACGTATCCAGTCGCCGCCCGGCGCAATGATCTTGCCCGAGATTTTCGGGCCTCTCACCCAGCCGCCCGGCAGAATGTTCACGATCGTCAGGCCATTGTCGATTGCCTTGCGCTCGGTCGGAATGTAGACCGTCATCAGGTAGTCGGTCGAGATCTGCGTGGTCTGCGCACTTGCGACGCCTGCGCAACTGATCAGGCTGAGAGTGAGCAACAGCGCCCGGAACAAGGTTTTCATTATTGTTATCTCCAGATGAACGGATAGAGGTTGGTGGTATCAGATGAATACTCCGATGGAGGCAGTTTGTCACATCCGCCTGGTGCACGGAAAAACAAAGGTGACCCAAGCCGCCTTGGAGAGGAGCGCCAGCAGGCGCGGTGAGCGAAAATCAGCCCAGCTTTTGTTTGAGCAGCTCTGTCAGCTGTGCCGGGTTCGCCTTGCCCTTGGAAGCCTTCATTGCTTGACCGATCAGCGCGTTGAACGCCTTTTCCTTGCCGGACTTGTACTCTTCGACGGATTTCGCATTCGCAGCGAGCACGTCGTCGATAATCTTTTCCAGCGCGCCGGTGTCGGAGATCTGTTTCAGCCCCTTCGATTCAATCAGCTCGTCCGCCAACGCTGCCGATGAGGATTTGGCTTCCCACATCGACGCGAAGACTTCTTTGGCGATCTTGTTCGAGATGGTGCCATCGGTGATGCGTTTCAATAGCAGCGCCAGTTGTTCTGCGCTGACCGGAGAGTCTGCGATCTCGATGCCCTCGCGGTTCAGAGTGGAGGCCACATCGCCCATCATCCAATTAGCTGCTGGCTTGGCCTGCTCCTTGCCCGTTGCAGCGACCACCGCCTCGAAATAGGCCGCCATACCTTTCGATTGCGTGAGCACCATCGCGTCATATTCGGGCAGACCATAGTCTGTCACGAAGCGCTCGCGCATCGCGCCGGGCAGTTCAGGCAGCGAGGCCTTGACGCGATCTATCCATGGCTGCGCGATCATCAGCGGTGGCAGATCGGGGTCAGGGAAGTAGCGATAGTCCATCGCATCTTCCTTGCTGCGCATCGAGCGTGTTTCTTTTTTGTCCGGATCGTAGAGACGGGTCTCTTGCACGACAGTGCCGCCATCTTCGATCAGTTCGATCTGGCGACGGACTTCATAATTGATGGCTTCTTCCAGAAAGCGGAAAGAATTCAGATTCTTGATCTCGCAGCGGGTGCCGAATTCTTTTTGCCCGACCGGGCGTACCGAGACATTCGCATCGCAGCGGAACGAGCCTTCCTGCATATTGCCGTCGCAGACGCCTAGCCACACAACGAGTGCATGCAGTGCCTTCGCATAGGCGACGGCTTCGGTGGCGCTGCGCATGTCTGGTTCGGTCACGATCTCGAGCAGCGGCGTGCCGGCACGGTTGAGATCAATGCCGGTCATACCATGATAATCCTCATGCAGCGACTTGCCTGCGTCTTCTTCCAGATGCGCTCGGGTCAGATGCACCGTCTTCATCTCCGCCTGGCCATCCTTCTCGACCGCAAAGCTGATCGTGCCACCTTGAACCACAGGGATTTCGAACTGACTGATCTGGTAGCCTTTGGGCAGATCAGGATAGAAATAATTCTTGCGCGCGAAGACCGACATCGGCGCAATCGTGGCGCCGATCGCCAGACCAAACTGTATCGCCCGCTCGACTGCGCCTATGTTCAGCACCGGCAGCACACCCGGCAGCGCAAGATCCACCGGGCAGGCTTGCGTGTTCGGTTCGGCGCCGAAGGCAATGGGCGCGCCGCTGAAAATTTTGGATTGAGTGGTGAGCTGCGCATGTGTCTCCAGACCGATCACGACTTCCCATTGCATGATGCGTTTCCTTCAGTTCTGTGTGCGTGGCGTGTTTAGTTAGCTTGCGGACGGTGTGTGTGCCAGTCGGTCGCCTGCTGGAACTGATGCGCAATGTTCAGCAGTTTCGCTTCGCTGAAATAATTGCCGATCAACTGCAGTCCGACCGGACGCTTGCCGTTCTTGTCGCCCTGACCAAAGCCGACCGGTATTGACATGCCGGGGAGGCCAGCGAGGCTAGTCGACAGCGTGTAAATGTCAGCCAGATAATTCGCAACGGGATCATTTACTTTCGAGCCCAAATCCCAGGCAACCGTGGGTGCGACGGGTCCCATGATGACATCGCATTGTGTGAATGCCTGCTGAAAATCCTGTGCGATTAGCCGGCGAATCTTTTGCGCCTGCAGATAGTAAGCATCGTAGTACCCGTGCGAGAGTACATACGTGCCGATCAGAATCCGACGCTTCACCTCGTCGCCAAAACCTTCGGAGCGCGTCTTGCGGTACATATCGGCGAGATCAGCATAGTCTTTTGCGCGATGACCGTAACGTACGCCATCGAAGCGCGAGAGGTTTGACGATGCTTCTGCCGGTGCAATCACGTAGTACACAGGTATCGACAATGACGTCTTGGGCAGGGAAATGTCGATCAGGGTCGCACCGAGCTTTTCGTATTCTTTCAAGGCGTTACGCACGGCTTGTTCAACGTCGCTGGCCAAACCCTCGCCAAAATATTCTTTCGGCACGCCGATCTTCAGACCTTTGATGTCATCGTTCAGCTGCCGGGTGAAATCTTCCGGTTCGCGCTCGATCGAGGTCGAATCGCGTTCATCGAAACCCGCCATCGCATTCAAGAGCAGTGCGCAATCTTCTGCAGTCCACGCTATCGGACCGCCCTGATCCAGTGACGATGCAAAAGCGATCATGCCGTAGCGCGACACGCGGCCATAGGTGGGCTTGATGCCCGTGATGCCGCACAAGGCCGCGGGCTGACGAATCGAGCCGCCCGTGTCGGTGCCGGTGGCTGCCGGTGTGAGGCCGCCCGCGACCGCTGCCGCAGAGGCCCATCGCGAATTCGTCGCAGTTCAATTTTCCGAGCGTGACCATACCTACTTTGCGGAACTGTTCAACGACAGTTGCATCAAACGGGCTGTTGTAGCCGGCGAGCATTTTCGATCCTGCCGTCGATGGCCAGCCGCGCGTGACAAAAATATCTTTGTGCGCCAAGGGTATGCCGGTCAAAGGGGTGGGGTCGCCGCGCGCGATGCGCGCATCAGCGTCCTTGGCCTGTTCCAGCGTGAGCTCGGGGTTCATGCCGGTGAAGGCATTCAGCGTGCTGGCGGCGATGCGGTGCAAATAAAGCTGCGCCAGTTCGGTGGCGGAGACCTGTTTGTTCTTCAGCTGCGCTGAAAGTTCGGTGAGTGTGTGCGTGTGCATTCAGTAATGAGTATGTAGACCAGCGAGCTGTTGCCGCGAGTCGACGCGGCGGCGCAGTTCAGCATGATGAAGTTCAGCGTGATTATTCGATAACCTTGGGTACCAGATACAGCCCATCCTGAACGGCTGGCGCTGGTTTCTGATAGTCGTCGCGATGATTGGTTTCGCTGACTACGTCGTCGCGCAGCCGAAGTGCAAGATCATCGCGCCAGACAGCGATCGGATGTTGCAGCGGACTGACACCCGTGGTGTCGACGGCTTTCATTTGTTCGACAAGCAAAAAAATGCTGTTGAGCTTGTCGAGCGCATCAGCCGACTGCTGCTCATTGAGCTCCAGTTGGGCCAGCTTGGACAGGCGGGTAATATCTTTCAGGGTCAGAGACATGAGGCGTGCGCGCGTTGTTTGCGCAGGTCAGGGATTAAAAAATGGAAAACTCGACAAGCGCCGGGTTTCGTAGCGGAAAAGACCCCGAAGCACTTCATTTTTTAGCGTTTCTACCGGCCAATTTGCGAGGAATTATAAGGTAGAATGTCGGGTTAATGGCCGCAAAGGCGCCTTGTGAAAGCTCACCAACAGCTTACCAAGGGCACCACGCTGGCAGCACATTGGCAATTTCAAAGCTCGGTACATGATCCGGGCGCAAAAGGACACGATTTCATGTTTGGATTTCTTCGCAGTTATTTCTCCAACGACCTCGCGATTGACCTCGGTACGGCGAACACGCTGATTTACGTGCGCGGTCTAGGTATCGTACTCGACGAGCCTTCGGTCGTGGCCATCCGTCAGCAGGGTGGGCCCAATGCGAAAAAGAACATTCAGGCCGTCGGCAAGGAAGCCAAGCAGATGCTTGGCAAGGTGCCCGGCAACATTGAGGCGATCCGCCCGATGAAAGATGGCGTGATCGCCGACTTCACCGTCACCGAGCAGATGCTCAAGCAGTTCATCCGCATGGTGCACGATACCAAGCTGTTCAAGCCCTCGCCGCGCATCATTATTTGCGTTCCCTGCGGCTCAACCCAAGTCGAGCGCCGTGCGATCCGCGAATCTGCGCTGGGCGCGGGCGCGTCCCAGGTCTTCCTGATCGAAGAGCCCATGGCCGCCGCCATCGGCGCCGGCCTGCCGGTGTCCGAGGCGACCGGTTCGATGGTCGTCGATATCGGTGGTGGCACGACCGAGGTCGGCATCATCTCGCTTGGGGGCATGGTCTACAAAGGCTCAGTCCGCGTTGGTGGCGACAAGTTCGACGAAGCGATTGTCAACTACATTCGCCGCAACTACGGCATGCTCATCGGTGAGCAAACCGCCGAGACCATCAAGAAGCAGATTGGTTCCGCTTTCCCGGGCACCGAGGTCCGCGAAATGGAAGTCAAGGGACGCAACCTGTCCGAAGGCATCCCGCGGTCGTTCACAATCTCCAGCAATGAAGTGCTGGAGGCATTGACCGATCCGCTGAACAGCATTGTTTCTGCCGTCAAGAATGCACTCGAGCAGACCCCTCCCGAGCTGGGAGCTGACATCGCTGAAAAAGGCATGATGCTGACCGGCGGCGGCGCGCTGCTGCGCGATCTCGACCGACTGCTGATGGAAGAGACCGGTCTGCCGGTGCTAGTGGCCGAAGACCCACTGACCTGTGTGGTGCGCGGTTCCGGCATGGCGCTGGAGCGCATGGACAAGCTCGGTTCTCTGTTCTCCTACGAGTAAATGCTCGCCGGCCGTCCGCTCCCCGCTCGCCGCCGGCCTCACTGTCTCCATTTCTCTGCTGCCCGCCCGCAGTCGCCGGGCGGCGCCGGTCTGGCAGCATGCGGTCCCGTTCCCCAGGGTCGTGCTGTGATGGCTATCAAAGGTTCTAAAGTTACGCGCTGATGGAATACACGCCACCGCCACTCTTCAAGCAAGGTGCATCGGCCCGCGCCAAGATGCTGATCTTCGCGCTCGTCGCGCTGGGGCTGCTGATGGCGGACTCCCATCTGAAAGCACTGGCCGTCGTCCGGCAGGCAGTCGGCGTTGCACTGTATCCGTTGCAGGTCGTCGCCATGCTGCCTCGCGACGCATTTTTCGCCACGACGGATTATTTCAGCTCGCTCTCCAGCTTGAAGGTCGAGAACGCTCGCATGAAAGAGCAGCAAGTGCTCAATGCGCAGCAACTTCAGCAGAGCCAGATCCTGCTCGCAGAGAATGCGCACTTGCGCAAGCTGCTCGCGGCGTCCGAGCGCCTGACGCTGAAATCGGTGATGAGTGAGATTCTGTACGACGCGCGCGATCCTTTCTCGCGCAAGGTGATCATCGACCGCGGCGCCAGCCATGGCATTCTCGCTGGCCAGCCCGTGATCGATGACCTCGGCGTTGTCGGTCAGGTGACGCGTGTGTTCCCGTTCACGTCCGAGGTAACGCTGCTGACCGACAAAGATCACGCGATCCCGGTGCAGGTGCTGCGCAGCGGTGTTCGCAGCGTGGCTTATGGGCGCGGGCAGTCGAATGTGCTTGAGCTGCGCTTCATGGCCTCGAATGCCGATATTCAAAAAGGCGACGTGCTCCTGACTTCCGGCATCGATGGCGTCTATCCCTCCGGGCTCGCAGTGGCTACGGTGGGATCGGTGGATACCAAAACCTCCGATGCTTTCGCCCGCATTCTCTGTCAACCCAGCGCTGGCGTCTCGCGTCACCGCCAACTGCTGGTGCTCTTGGCTGAAGCGAAAGACATGCCGCCTCCGCCCCCGCCGGAGAACAGTTCGCAGACGGAGCCCCGCAAGCGCCGCAAAGACCTGGAGAATCCATGATCGATCGTGACCACATTCTGCTGCCGGTCAACCCCGCCTTCATCGCGTTCAGCCTGGTGGCGGCATTCTTCATGAACCTCTTTCCCTGGGGCGCGTGGGGCTGGGTACCGGACTTCGTCGCGATGACACTGGTTTTCTGGAGCATCTATCAGCCGCGCAAGGTTGGTATCGGCATCGCTTTCCTGATGGGGCTGGTGATGGATGTGCATAGCGCCTCGCTGCTGGGCGAGAATGCGCTGGCCTACACCTTGTTGTCCTACTTCGCGATCACCATCCATCGCCGCGTGCTCTGGTTCCGCCCCACCGTGCAGGCGCTGCATGTGCTGCCGCTGCTGGTCGTGATGCAGGTGGTGCAAATGCTGATCCAGCTAGCTGTCACCGGCAAGCTGCCGGGCTGGCTGTTTTTTGCGCAGAGCATCGTCGCGACCATGATCTGGCCGGTCGTCTGCTGGCTGCTACTGGCGCCGCAGCGGCAAGCAATGACAGAGATTAAAGATACAGAACGCGAACTACAGCTGTTCAGGATGCGGCTGTCCGTCGCCGGCTTGGTGGTGTTCGTCTGCTTCGGCTTGCTGATGTTGCGCTTCCTGTGGCTGCAGGCGATACGCCACAGCGAGTATTTCGAACGCGCCGAGAGCAACCGTATCTCCATTGTCCCCGCCGTGCCGAACCGCGGCCTGATTATTGACCGCAATGGCGTGGTCCTGGCGCGTAACTTCTCCGCCTACACGCTGGAGATCACGCCGGCGAAGATCGAGCGCAATCTCGATACCGTGATCGACGAGCTGTCACAGCTAGTCGATATTCAGCCCAAAGATCGCAAGCGCTTCCGTCGCCTGATGGAAGAATCGAAGACATTCGAGAGCTTGCCTATCCGCACGCGACTGACGGATGAAGAAGTCGCGCGCTTCGCAGCACAGCGCTATCGCTTTCCCGGCGTCGACATTCAGGCGCGTCTGTTCCGTCAGTATCCGCTAGGGCAAACGGCGTCGCACATGATCGGCTACATCGGCCGCGTCAACAAGGCTGAGGCGGAACGTCTGGAAGCCAGCGAAGACGGCGCAAATTATCGCGGCACTGAATACATCGGCAAAGAAGGCCTCGAGAAAAGCTACGAGAAAGAACTGCATGGCGTTACCGGCTATGACGAGATCGAAGTGTCTGCGGGTGGCCGCGCAGTGCGCAATCTGTCCCGCACCGCGCCCACGGCGGGCAACAACCTGATTCTCTCGGTGGATATCGAGCTGCAAAAGATCATCGAGCAAGCTTTCGGCGACCGCCGAGGCGCGCTGGTCGCGATCGAGCCCGAGACTGGCGATATTCTGGCGTATGTGTCCATGCCTACCTTCGATCCCAATCTGTTTGTCGAGGGCATTGATGCGAAAAGCTGGGAAGAGCTCAACACCTCGCTCGACAAGCCGCTGCTGAATCGCCCGCTAATCGGCAGCTACCCACCCGGCTCCACATTCAAGCCCTATATGGCGCTGGCTTCGCTCGAGCTGGGCAAGCGCACGCCCGAGCAGGCAATCTCTGATCCAGGCTTCTTCTGGTTCGGCAATAACAAATTCCGCGACGATAAAGAGGGTGGACATGGTCGCGTTGACATGTACAAATCCATCGTCCAGAGCTGCAATACGTACTACTACAATCTGGCGAACGATCTGGGCATTGATGCGATACACGACTTCATGAAGCCTTTTGGGTTCGGCCAGTTGACCGGCGTCGATCTTGAAAACGAGCGTCGCGGCGTGCTGCCCTCGGCGGAATGGAAACGACAGACCTACAAGCGTCCCGAGCAGCAAAAATGGTATGCCGGTGAGACCATCTCGGTCGGTATTGGGCAGGGCTACAACTCATTCACGCCACTGCAGCTGGCGCATGCAGTCGCTAATCTGTCCAATAATGGCGTAGTGATGAAGCCCCACCTGGTAAAGATGGTGGAGAACGGCACCAACAAAACCCGCAAACTCACCGTGCCCAAGGAGAGCTATCGGATACCGCTGAAGCAGGAGCACGTCGATTTTGTCCGGCAGGCGATGGTGGGCGTGACGAAGGAAGGTACCTCTGCGCGCTCATTTGCTAATGCGCCCTACGTTTCTGGTGGCAAGACCGGTACCGCGCAAGCGGCGGCGATGAGCAAGAGCGTGAAGTACGATGCCAGCAAGATTGCTGAGCGTCTGCGCGATCACTCGCTGTACATCGCTTTTGCGCCTGCCGACAAGCCCAAGATCGCGCTTGCAGTCATCGTAGAAAATTCGGGCTTTGGCGCAGCTGCTGCGGCGCCGATCGCGCGCCTCGCGATCGATTACTATCTGCTGGGCAAGCGACCCGAGAATCCCGTGAAATCCGGCAAGCCGGTAGCCTCCGAAGTCTCGTCACCAGCGGGCGCCGCGCCTGCCGCTGCATCCATAGCGGCACCGACACCGGCGACCGCACCCGCAGCAGTTGCGCCCCCAGCGGCAGGCACTGCCAATCCCGCCGCAGCCACGATCGCGGCGCCCAAGCCGGCAACGACATCTGCTGCGCCTGCTCCGACGCCGCAAAAGCCCGGCCCTGCACCTACTGCACCTGCGATTGCGCCACCCGCAGTGCCAGCAGCATCAGGCAATAGCAGGCCCGCGAGCAGCACGGCAACCGGCAATGCGAACAAGCCACCGACCAAACCCGCCGCAACGGCCACGCCAACCGTCTCTACAGGGAGCGCACCATGATTGCAGTAGCTCAGGCAGGTCGTTATCCGGTCCTGGAGACAGTGCGCCGGCGCTTCTTCATCTTCGACCGTTCGCTGACGATTATTCTCAGCCTGATTCTTTTGCTGGGATGCCTCGCCGTATCTTCTGCGGCGATGGATTTTCCAGGGCGCTTCGAAGGTCATTTGCGTAACATTGCGGTCGGTATCGCCGTGATGTGGATCGCGGCGATGATTCCTCCGCAAAAGCTGATGCGATTCGCAGTGCCGATCTACCTGACCGGCCTAGCCTTGCTGGTGGGTGTGGCCTTGTTTGGCCTGATCAAGAATGGCGCACGACGCTGGCTGAACATTGGCGTGATCATTCAGCCGTCCGAGATCATGAAGCTCGCGCTGCCGCTGATGCTGGCCTGGTATTTTCAGAAGCGCGAAGGCATGATCCGCTGGCGTGATTTTTTTACTGCGGCGCTGTTGCTGGCGCTGCCGGTCGGTCTGATTCTGCGGCAGCCGGATCTCGGCACCGCGATGCTAGTGACTTCATCCGGTTTTTTTGTGATCTTCCTTGCGGGCTTGTCATGGCGGCTGATCATTGGCCTAGGCGTTGCCGGACTGGCCAGCTTGCCTTTGCTATGGACACTGCTGCATGACTACCAGCGGCACCGGATCATGACCTTAATCGATCCGACCTCTGACCCGCTAGGCAAGGGCTTCCACATCATTCAATCCACCATCGCGATCGGCTCGGGTGGCCTGATCGGCAAAGGCTGGCTGAACGGCACGCAGTCGCATCTTGAGTTCATTCCCGAACGAACGACAGACTTCATCTTCGCCGTATTCTCCGAGGAGTTCGGTCTATTGGGCAATGGCGCGCTGCTCGTGCTTTATTTGTTGCTGATCGGGCGCGGATTGATCATCGCCGCGAATGCGCCCACCCTGTTTTCGCGACTGCTCGCTGGTGCGCTGACACTCTCCATCTTCACCTATGTGTTCGTCAACATGGGCATGGTGAGCGGCATCTTGCCAGTGGTGGGCGTGCCCCTTCCGTTCATCAGCTATGGGGGCACTGCGTTCGTTACGCTCAGTCTGGGTGTTGGTACACTGATGAGCATACAGCGTCACCGCAAGCTGGTTCAGACCTGAGGGCAGAGGAACTGCGATGAAGGTGCTGCGATCGCTGTCAACTGCACCCGGTCGCTGGCCAGGCGCTGTGGCGCTGCTGTCTTTGCTGAGCGTGTCTGCCTGTACCACGGTCGATCTGTCTGTTCGTGAAGAACCGCGGACTCCGTCGCCGGTAAATACTGCGCCAGCCTCCTCTACACCGGGAGCTTCCGCCCCGTCCTCCTCTGCGGCTGAACCCGCAAGTGTCGCCAAAAAACCGGGGGGCTATTATCTTGATGACGGCCCGGCGGACAAAGTGCCTGAAGGATTGCTGGATACGCCGGATGCCGAGCCAAAGATCGAGCCGTTTGCAAAAGGTCCCAGCAAACCCTATACCGTGTTCGAGCAGACGTATGTGCCGATCACGGACAACCGCCCTTTCGTGCAGCGCGGGAAAGGCAGTTGGTATGGCAAGAAATTTCACGGCCAGCGCACCGCATCGGGCGAGATCTACGATATGTTCAAGATGACTGCGGCGCATCCCACTTTGCCGATACCGTCCTATGCGCGTGTCACGAATCTTCGTAATGGCAAGCAGGTCGTCGTGCGTATCAACGACCGCGGACCGTTTCATTCTGAGCGTATCATTGATCTGTCGTATACCGCTGCCCTGAAGCTGGGCTATGTGCAGAGTGGCAGCACCGAGCTGGAAGTGGAGCGGCTGCTGCCCGAAGAAATCGCGCGACTGCAAGCCGACAAACGTGGTCGTGAAGCAGCGGCCAAGACGCCTTCGTCAACCGCTGATGATCCTATCGCCAGGCTGGCCGGAGGCGGTACGCCGCCTGTCGCAGCAGAGAGCACGGGTATCTTCCTGCAGTTCGGCGCGTATGCGCAGGCAAATAACGCACAGGCGATGCGAGAGCGGCTGTTGCCGGGATGGCCTGCCGATCTACCGCCACCCACGGTGGTGCAGAGCGGTGGCCTGTACCGCTTGCACAGCGGCCCGTTTGCGTCGCGGGAACAGGCGGCCGCCGCAGCTCAGCAGCTCAAGGCTGTGTCGCAGATCAGTACAGCAATCGTCCAGCGATAGCGCGCACCGAAAATATGGCTGGTTCAATTCGCGCGATCAACCCCGCTCAGTCAGCTAAGTCCTGAGGGCGAAGTTCCAGGGCGAGCTGATACAACGTATTTTTTTTCATGCCCGTGATTTTTGCGGCAAGCGCCGCTGCCTGACTGACCGGTAGTTCTTCCAGCAATGTCTGTAGCACGTGGCGCGCATCCGACAGCGGTTGTTCATTCGCAGCGCTCTGTCCTTCCACCACGAGCACGAATTCACCACGCTGATGATTCGCCTCCGCACTCAACCAGTCAGGTGCTTCGGCAAGGCGGCAACGGTGCACCTGCTCGAACAATTTCGAGATTTCGCGCGCGATCACGATGCGGCGCTCTGGCCCCAGGATTGTCAGCAATGATTGCGCCGCTTCGATTATCCGGTGTGGCGCTTCATAGAACACCAGGTTCGCCGTCGATGAGACCAGCCCCGACAGCAATTGCTCGCGCTGCGAAGATTTTGCGGGCATGAAACCGACGAAATAAAATTGCTCAGATAGCAGCCCACTCACAGATAGTGCTGCTATCGCAGCCGAGGGACCTGCCACCGGTATCACCTTGAGACCCGCCCCAATCACCGCATCGACGATGCGCGCGCCGGGATCAGACACGGCCGGCGTTCCTGCATCCGACACCAGGGCGATGCGCGCGCCTGCATGCAACCGCTCAATGATTTTTTGCGCAGTCTCGCGCTCATTGTGCTGATGCGCAGAAAACAGCGGTTTCGACAAGCCCAGACGCGCCATCAATTGGCCGGTGTTGCGCGTATCTTCACAAGCAATCGCATCGGCCAGTGAAAGCACTCGTATCGCACGCAGACTGATGTCGCCGACATTCCCGATAGGCGTTGCCACTACATACAATGCGCCCTCGGGAAAACTTTGCCGGTCCAGTTCGTTCCAGAGCGAGGCCAGGCAGTCAGGCGAGAACGACGGAGTCAATGAGTTCATCAGCGGGTGGTGGGTCGGGCGTGCGCACAGGCAGTCATTTGCCCGTCATCAGCGCATTGTACAAAACTGTCTGGCAGCGGCAGCGATGACCGTCGCGCTGGGCAAGCAGGCGGAAGACCGGGCGCTGGCGTACTTGCAGCGACGAGGCTTGCGCCTGATCGTGCGTAATTATCGATGCCGTTTCGGCGAGATCGATCTGGTCATGCAGCACGCAGGTTTGGTAGTCTTTGTCGAAGTTCGGCAACGCAGCAGCGCGCGCTATGGCGGTGCGGCGGCCAGTGTCGGCTCCGTCAAGCAGCAGCGGCTTTGGCGAACGGCCGAGCATTACTTGATGCGTTGTCCCGATCAGCCCGCCTGCCGCTTCGATCTGGTGGCTATCGACGGCGAGTCGCTGCAATGGATCCAGGATATGCTGCATCGCTAGCCCTTGCCGAAACCGGAAAAATTTTCCCCACGAGAGCAAATACCGAAAACCCCTTCCGCTGCACGACAAGCAAATGCAAACCGGCTCAGCGCAGAGCGGGTTGCTGCATTTATAATCGGCTTCCTATGAGCAAACAACGCATCATCAGTCATTTCAACGAGATCGCCGAGCTTAAGATACAGGCGGCTTCCGAACTGGCTGGGCCAATAGAACAGGCGATCGAGCTGATGTTCACCGCACTGTCGAATGGTAACCGTATCCTTGCCTGCGGCAATGGCGGTTCCGCTGCCGACTGCCAGCATTTTGCGGCGGAGCTGGTGGGACGGTTCGAGCGCGAGCGGCTGCCTTTGCCGGCGATGGCGCTATCAGCCGATGCGTCGATACTGACCGCGATTGGCAATGAGTATGGATTTGGCGACATCTTCGCCAAGCAAGTCCAGGCCTACGGGCAGGCAGGCGATGTGCTGCTGGCCATCACCACATCGGGCGGTTCCGCGAATGTGATGGCGGCAATAGAAGCGGCGCTGGAACGCGAGATGCGCGTCGTCGCCTTGACTGGTCGAGGTGGCGGCAGCATTCCCCGCCTGCTGACCGACGCTGATGTACATATCTGCGTACCGCACGAGCGTACCTCACGCATACAAGAAGTTCATCTGCTGATCGTTCATTGTCTTTGCGATGGTATTGACGTCGCACTTTTTGGAGGAGATACCGAATGAAAGTTGGCGCAAGATCCTTTGACACCCTGATTTCTGTGCGACGTCCGCTGTTGGCGGCGCTGCTGGCAACCAGTGCTGCGATCAGTGTGCAGGGCTGCTTGCCCTTGATGGTGGGCGGCACGGTCATGGGTTCCGTGGCGGCGACGGATCGACGCACGATAGGCGCGCAGGCAGATGATGCTGCCATCGTGCTCAAGGGCGAGGGGCGCGCCAGTAAAATCACTGGCGAACTGGGCCGGGTGGCTGTGACCAGCTTCAATCATCGCGTTCTACTGACGGGCGAGGTCAAGGATGACAAAATGAAGGCCGAAGTGGAGCAGCAGATCGTCACCATCGATGGCGTGAAATCTGTCGAAAACGATCTGGTGGTGGCGCCGGTCTCCAGTATGGGCGCGCGCTCGAACGATGCACTAATCACTGGCAAGGTAAAAGCGGCGATCATCGACACCAAAGATCTGTATGTCAATGCGTTTAAGGTTCAGACAGATCGCGGCGTCGTATACCTGATGGGCCGTGTCACTCAACGCGAGGGCAAGCTTGCCGCCGAGGTCGCTCGCAATGCAGCAAGTAAAATCAAAAAAGTCGTCAAACTCTTCGAGTACATCAGCGAAGAAGACCTCAAGGAGCTGAGTGCCAAGCCCGCGTCGGAACAGCAGAAAGACACCGCGCGCTGACCGCACCTCGCCAGCAGCCCTGCCCTCAGGAGTTTCGCAGGGCTGCTGTCCTATAATAGGGATCTCTGTCTTGCATTTTTCAGGAATCCCTCATGTCCCGCCATTTTCCTCGCCGTTTTGCTGGTCTGACCATCATCCAGACCATGACCCTGCTGGCCATCCTCGGTCTGGTGTTATTTGCCGCCCTGTCCCTGTTCAAAAAAGAGACGGCGCCCTCAGTCAGCTTCAAGACGATCAATGGCGAACAGATTGCACTGGAATCTTTGCGTGGCAAAGTCGTGATGGTGAATTTCTGGGCGACCAGCTGCACGACATGCGTTGCCGAAATGCCGGAGATGGTGGCGACCTATAACAAATATGCCGACAAGGGACTGGAATTGGTCGCAGTCGCGATGAGCTACGATCCACCGAACTATGTGCTGAACTACACAGAGACTCGCCAGCTGCCCTTCAAAGTGGCGCTGGATACAGACGGCAGCGCAGCGAAGTCTTTTGGCGACGTAAAACTAACGCCGACCACTTTCGTGATCGGCAAAGATGGCAGCATATTGAAACGTTATGTCGGTATTCCCGAATTCACAGCAATGCATCAGCTGATAGAAAAAGCGCTGTCAGTCTGATCCGAGGCATTGTTGATTCCCTCTCGCGACTTGTAATTTACCCCGGAAAATCCGAATCTGCGCTGTTCTCCGAGTCTTGGTGGAAGACGTCCATCATCGCCGCCGAGTCGTGCACTTCTGCATTATCTGTCCCGGCAAACAAGTCGTCTGTCGCAATCATGAATCTACCTGCGTCATCAAGGATAGATAGCAATTCGTGATCAATTAGCAAGTCAACCAATTGCCGCATGTTTCCCAAAAGCTTGAAGCGTTGCGCGTCGCCGCTCACGAGGGACGTCACGAACTCTGGGTCCGTGTCACCAAAGATCAGGGTGTGCAGCGAGCTGCGCAAGCTGTCGTCTGTCGTCATCCCTGTCGGTAGTTGATCGTAAGAACGCGTGGCCTTAGCGCCCACTGGAGCGTACTCCGCCGAATCCTGGTCAGGATTATCAAGCAAGAAAATAGGCAGCCCTGGCGGCGTGGGAGCCGCAGTCAATGAAGATACTTGATGAGTAGCGATCAAATTTTTTCTACATAAACTGATCAGCAGCGATGCCAGCTCATGAACCAGTTCTGTTGAGCCCATCGCGCAGGCCTGCCAGATGAGAGGGGGGGAAGGGTTTAGCGTCGTGGAGCCAGAGGAATTGCCGATCAGCGCCAGCGCATCATTCGCACTCAGTGCGCCGCGCGCGGCCAAAGTTTTCAACAGCGTGCCCAGCAAGCGCAAGCTGTCAACGTCGTTAGCTTGCAGGGCAGCGGCAATCGCACTGTTACCTTCCGAGTTTTTGGCAGAGAGCAGGGCGAGTACATCGCTTTCCGGAATGTGATGCTTGTCCAGCAAGGTATTTGCAAGAGAAAAATACTTATACAAGCTGGCTTTGTCTTTAATGGAAATTTTGGCGATGAATTGACTCCATGAATTGATGGGCTCGAAGAGTCTTCGCAGGGCATCATCGGGCAGACCGTGTTTTTCCGACGGGCTTGCCAGACAATACAGCTCTGCAAACGCTGCTATGCATGCAGCAAATTCATCAGCGACCAGCGCATGATTAAATTCAAGCATGTAATTGGTTGCCACATCTCCAATCGAAGCCACCGTATTATTGGCATGGTCATCCAGTACACTGTGCAATGCACTCAGCGATATTTTCTTTTGTTTGTATTGAGAAACTAGGGTTTGCCAGTAAGGTCGTATAAGAGAAGTAAGCTGTAAATTGACCAGGTCAAACATAATATCCGGCTGTGCCCAGTCAGATTCCGAGAGCCAGAATTCAGGAGTGATCGTCTGGCCTGGTGTGCGCTGCTCCATTCCTGCAAAACAAAGTATCGCTGATTCATTTCCTCGCATGTAAACTGTCATGCGCTCTTTTGAGACAAAGTCCGTCAGGCGCCATGGCTTTCTGGGGTCGATGATCTGCTCGAGCCGGTTGGCTACCATCTTGCGATGGGTGCAAGTCAGATTGGGATCGTACATTTCTGCGATGAAGGTGTACGTTGGTCCGGGTTTAATCATCAACAAAAAATGTAATTCATGATTACTTGAAAAAACGCGCAGCCCGCGTGTAAGCTGATTTGCCGTTGCGTCTGACGTTGAGGCCTCCTCTTTTGCCAGCATCAGCTCGAACTGTGTGCGCAGCCACGCGCTGAATTTTGCATCGCTAACCAATGCATAATTGTCGCTGTTGATTATTGCTTTCTCATAGGACCTGAGTTTAGCTTCGGTGATAGTGGCGCTCAGGCTGTCTGCATCAGTAATGCCGAAGTACCCGATTTTTTTCCAGCTACTGGCTAAGGAAGACAGGCGTCTGTGTAGCACATCCGGTGCTATGGCATTGCAAAAAATTTTATTCTGCGTACCGGCAAAAAAGCTTTTGCCATTTAGTTGAGTAAAGTCAGGCTCTGCGTTTCCCGGCAATACTTTGAAGTAGGGATGAGATGGCAATGCGTGCTGTTGGAGGAGTTGGTTGCCATCGTAGCGTTCAACGCGGATTTTGGATTCGGCGTCTGGTACCTGAAAACGAATATCCGTGAGCACATTAACAAACAGACGTTTGAATATTTGGGTGGCAGAGCCGCTCAGCTCAAGCAATCCCGACAAGCCCCTCAAGTCTAACTCGCTACCTGCGAAATCTGGAATGTCGACACGCTGTATATTAGTAAGCTGCTGGCAGAATGAAGGAAGGCGTTTCAAACCGGAGGGCAGTATCAGCGACTGAACGGTGTGTATTGCGGGATGGATCAGTCCCGTCGGTAAACCAGCGATGTCGGCTGCAGGCACATGACTCAGATCGAGCAAGGGGTAACCCCTCTGCAGCGATGCATTCACGACTCTGAGAGCTTCCTGGGTGGCGGGCGAGAGATCCCGGCTTCGGGGATCATCGAGGCTAGCCAGTATGGTGGCGACTTCCCTTGCTTCTCTGGAGGGGCAGTGACGTTTGTGTCCGCTGTTCTCCGTATAGCTATCTTGTTCAAGGGGCCGTTTCTGGCCAGTAATTGTTGGTTTCACGATGAAGTCTCCCGTATCGATGGGCGGTCAGCGCCCTAGTTGGCTGCACGGGAGGGTGTGTGGCGATTATCGGCACTGTGTTCACATGAATTAAGTCAGATAAATACTTTTGAATTCCTTTGGAAAATTTTTTTGAATATTCGACTGGATAAATTTCTGATGCCTAACGCAAGCCTGCCTGATGCGCCTGCTGGTCGGCATGATACGAGCTGCGTACCATGGCGCCGACAGCGGCGTGCACAAAGCCCATGTCGGCCGCTTTTTCTTCAAACATCTTGAAGATATCCGGGTGCACATAACGTCGTACCGGCAGATGATCGCCGGTGGGCATCAAGTATTGGCCGATGGTCAGCATATCGACGTCATGCGCGCGCAAGTCGCGCATGACGTCGAGAATTTCTTCATCTGTCTCGCCCAGCCCAACCATCAGCCCCGATTTGGTCGGGGTGCCGGGGTGCAGTTCCTTGAAGCGCTTCAGCAGACTCAGTGAATACGCATAGTCGGAACCCGGGCGAGCCTCTCTGTACAGTCGGGGTACAGTCTCGAGGTTATGGTTCATGACGTCAGGCGGCGCGGCCTTGAGGATGTCAAGCGCACGATCCATGCGGCCACGAAAATCCGGCGTCAATATCTCGATGCGCGTATCTGGCGACAATTCGCGTACCCGCTGTATGCATTCTACAAAATGGCCAGCGCCACCATCGCGCAAGTCATCACGATCGACCGAGGTGATGACGACATAGGAGAGCTTGAGTGCGGCAATGGTGCGCGCGAGGTTTTCGGGTTCTTTCGTATCCAGAGGATCAGGACGGCCATGACCGACATCGCAAAACGGGCAGCGTCGCGTGCACTTGTCGCCCATGATCATGAAAGTCGCCGTACCTTTGCCAAAGCATTCGCCGATGTTGGGGCAAGAAGCCTCTTCGCACACCGTGACGAGATTGTTCGAGCGCAGAATGTCTTTGATCTCGTAGAAGCGTGTGGTGGGTGATGCGGCTTTGACCCGTATCCAGTCGGGCTTGGGTAGCTTTTCTGCAGGCACGATCTTGATCGGTATGCGCGCAGTCTTGCCTGCGCCTTTCTGCTTCTCGCTCGGGTTATACGTAGGGGCGTTCGTGTTGTCGGAGGCCATCGTCAGGTACTCAGTTGATTTTGCAGTTGGGTTGCCAGTTCGTGTTGTACGTCGGCGAGGGGCACCGATACGCCCAGTGTGCGCATGTCGATCGTGACCAGGCCGGGATAACCGCAGGGGTTGATCCGTGAGAAAGGCGAAAGATCCATCGCGACATTCAGCGACACGCCGTGGTAGGTGCAACCGCTTGCGCGTATTTTCAGGCCCAGCGCAGCGATTTTTGCGCCTTGGTACTCGCCATCGGCAACATAGATTCCGGGCGCGCCTGGCCTGCGCTGAGTCTTGAGATTATACGCGGCGAGGGTGTCGATCACGGCCTGTTCAATGCGGGCGACGAAGTCTCGGGGTAACAGCTTGCGTCCTTCTCGGCGCAGATCGAACAACAGATAAATTACGACCTGGCCGGGGCCATGGTAGGTGACCTCGCCGCCGCGATCGGTTCGGACGACAGGTACCTGCTGCGGATTCAGGACATGCGCGGGGTCTGCGCCCAACCCCAGTGTGAATACCGGCGGATGTTCGACGATCCACAGTTCATCCGGGGCGCTCGCATCGCGCGTATCGGTAAAGTCGCGCATGGCCGCAAACGTGATCTCGTAGTCTTCGGTGCCGCGCTGCCGGATCAGCGTAGTTATCATGCAGGGGTTTACAGCACGACTTTGACCATGGGATGCGATGATAGCTCGTGATACAGATTATCGAGCTGCTCGCGACTGGTCGCGCGCACGGTCACGGTCAGTGACAGGTAATTGCCCTTGGTCGAGGCGCGCATATCCATTTTGCCCGCGTGGAAATCGGGATCATGCAGACTGACCAGCTGCACCATAGTCTCGGCAAAGCGCTCTTGCATTGCGCCCATGATCTTGATCGGGAAATCACACGGATATTCGATCAGGCTTTTCTCAGGATTCGGATTCGTCATCACCCTTTCCTTTGTGTCGGGTCGGGAGATCAGAAGGAAATGCCTTGCATCACCATCAGCCGCACCGAATCGAAAGCCCTGCCAAAGATCGTCGCCTGGTTGATCTGTTCCAGCGCTTGCAAAGGAATTTCGCTGACAACCTTGTTCTCGGCCATCATTTTCAGCGTGCCTACCCGGCTGTATTGCGGAATGGGCGCCACCAGCGGATCAGTGCGTTCGACCACAGGCTTCAGTTTGGCGCTGTAGCCACGCGGCAGGCTCACATACACATCATGATTGAAACCAAGCTTTACATCGCCTTGTGAGCCTTTCCAGACCGAGGATGTCAGCACAGTTTGGCCTTTCGAATAAATCTTGAAAGAATCAAAATTCATGAAGCCCCAGTTCAGCAGTTTTTGGCTTTCTTGTGCGCGAACAGCATCGGACTCTGTGCCCAGCACGACCGAGATCAGACGCCGCTCGTTGCTTCCATTCGGCCGGCGCGCCGAGGCGATCAGGCAATAGCCAGCAGCTTGCGTATGACCAGTCTTCATGCCATCGACCGTCGAATCCAGCCACAGCAATCGGTTGCGATTAGGTTGAGTGATGCGGTTGTAGGTAAAGCTTTTGGTCGAGTAGATCTTGTAAAACTCAGGAAAATCGGCGATCAGCCGTGAGGCTAGAACCGACAGGTCACGCGCAGTCGAATAATTGTTCGGATCAGGCAGGCCATGCGGATTCGCGAAGCGTGTGTTCTTCAGACCCATGCGTTGCGCTTCGCGGTTCATCAAGTCAGCAAATGCAGGCACACTGCCGGCAACGGCTTCGGCCAATGTGACGGCCGCGTCATTGCCCGACTGGACAATGAGGCCGTACAGAAGATCATTCACGCGCACTGCGGTATTCGGCTCGATGAACATCTTCGAGCTATCGCCATCGACCTTCCAGGCATTCACTGACACATTGATGGTCTGGCTCAGGTCAAGCTTCTTGTCGCGCACTGCTGAAAATGCGAGGTAGGCCGTCATGATTTTGGTCAGCGAGGCAGGCTCGATGCGTTGATCCGGATCCTGAGAAGCGAGTATCTGGTTACTGGTTGCATCCAGCAGCAGCCAAGAACGGGCGGCGATGCTTGGGGGAGGCAGGGTCTGGGCGGTGGCCGTGCCCACCATCAGGCAGGCGGCGCAAGCCGCAAGGAATTTTTTCATTCGTGACGTGCGGGATAAAAACAGCAGGAAAGTGTGTCAGATTATAGCCGCTGATGTTGTTCAGCGTGACCATAAATCAAGCACCCATTGCTTGATGTGATGAAGCTTTCGGTGAAAAAAATGGTCCGCTCCGGGGATCACCACGACGGGCAAGTCTTGCGGCCGCGCCCAGTCGAGCACATCGGTCAGCGGTATCGTGTCATCCTGCTCGCCATGGATCAGCAGGGTGTTTGCGGGAACCTCAGGCAGCGCCCACTTGCCCGCCGCGCAGCCGACCAGCACCAGCCGCTCAGCGGGCTGGTGCTGCTGTTCAAGACGTTTTTGCAACTGCGACTGCACGAAGGTGCCGAATGAAAATCCCGACAGCGCTACTGGCAAATCCGGATACTGCGCGCACATGTGTGCATGCAGCTGCGCCATGTCATCGGTTTCTCCGTGTCCGTTGTCATGCGTGCCGCCTGATTCGCCGACGCCGCGAAAATTCATTCGCACGCTGACATAGCCGAGCGCGATGAACGCGCGTGCCAGCGTTTGCACAACCTTGTTATCGAGGGTGCCGCCGTACAGTGGATGCGGATGCGCAATCAGCGCGATGCCGCGCGGCGCTGCCTCGGGCGGAAGATCAAGTTTGCATTCCAGTGGCCCGGCCGCGCCCTGCAGTATGAATGACTGAGTCTGCGCATTCATGATCGGAGAGATCAGAGAGATCAGATCTTGAGTCGCTCGACGACTTTGCCACCGATCAGATGCGTATCGATGATGTCGTCAATGTCGTTCTGATCGACATAGGTGTACCAGATACCTTCCGGATAGACGACCAGCACCGGACCTTCTTCGCAGCGATCCAGACAGCCGGCCTTATTAATACGTATTTTACCGTGGCCATTCATGTTCAGTGCTTTGAGGCGTTTCTTTGCGTATTCCTGAATGCCGGCAGAGCCGCGATCATGACAGCACGTCCGTCCGTCCTCACGCTGGTTGAGGCAGACGAACACATGATATTGGTAGTAGGGTTTGTCAGTCATGAGATGGCAGTCATGAGAGGGCGGGGAGAGAGTTCCCAGAGGCAGGCATCATACACCGATGGCCCTCAAGCTAAACGTCATGGCGGGCAACGTGAAGGGTTGTGCGATGGCTGCTGTGCGTAAGAAACCAGAGCGCGAACAGCGGCCAGGTCAGCGACAAGAAATGCGCAGCGCCGTTGAAGTTCAGGAAACGGCCCTGCACCCATTCCTGAAGCGTTGACATGAAATAGGGATTGGCGGGCATGATATTCATCACCGCCAGCCCCAGCGCCAGCGCGAAAATTGCCGCGCGCCTTTGCGCGAGGGGTGGAGCAAACGAGAGCCCGGCCAGCATCACTACGCCGATCAGCAGACCACTGGCCGCGCTGGGTGTGAGCCAGCCGAGTGCGTCATCGGGATCAAACAGTAGGGCATGCGCCAGGGTCTTTATGCCCAGCGCTGCCATCAGCAGCATGATCGCCAGCATGGTTTTCGGTGCATGGCGGCGCGTCTGGCAAAGCAAGCTGAGCACCGCGCCGGTCATGCCGCAGGCAGTGACGATGACTTCCGCCGGAAAATAATGCTCGATACCCGATCCGAGTTCCGACCACAGCCACTGGCTAAGGTCAATCGGTGCCTCCAACCAGTCAGACATCCATCGCGATACCGTTCCCAGCAACTGCCCATGACCAAATAGATAGGGTTGCGGAAAAATCTGCGCAAGCGGCCACATCGACACTACAATCAATCCAAGACTGGCCTGTTCTGAAAACCATGCGCGGCGCAGCTCTCGAAGACGACTCTGCTCCAGCACTGGCGAGCGCATCGCTTCGCCGACGAGGGCGCCGAGCAGCATGCCGCTGCCGTTCGTCATCAGATCAAGATTACTCGGAACGCGCGATGGCAAATAGCTTTGCACGGCCTCGAGCAACATCGCCAGTGCGATGCCAGCCACGCTGGCCGCGGCGACCGCCTGTGCGCCGCGCAGTCGTGGGTACATCGCCAGCACTGCCAATGCGCCCAGTGGCACATAGCCGATCACATTGACTGCCAGGTCGAATCCTGTCCAGTAATGCGGCATCTGTTCACTCAGATAAGACCAGGGCAGCAGACCATTGTCATGCCATCCAGAAAACGGAAAGCAACTGGCGTAGACGACCAGCACTGCATAAAACACGAGCGCCACCCGCACCGATGCTGACGCCTTGCGGTCAGCTTGGAGGGCGGATTCAGGTTCATCTGCTCGTGGCGTATGAAGCGTAGACATGGCGGCAAGTGTAGGTGAGTTTTATCGCAGCGTCACCCGTGCTGCCGATACAATGCGCGCATGATGCCACCGCTGAATGCCGATCACATTGCCAGACGCGCACGTGCCGCGCAGCAGGGGTTGATCATTGAGGTGATCAGCGCCCTGCCTTCCACCAATACCGAACTACGCGCAAGGATTGCCCGTCTCTCTGGGCCCATGCTACTGGCTGCCGAGGTGCAGACTGCCGGGCGCGGACGCTTGGGCCGGCAGTGGCACTCCGCGCCCGGCGACAGTCTGTGCTTTTCGCTGGCCTGGCCGTTTCAGGGTCCGCTGTCTCGGCTGTCTGGCTTGTCGCTGGTGATCGGCGCCGTGATCGCCGAGACGCTGCGTGGGCGTGGCTGGCCGGTGCAATTGAAATGGCCGAATGATCTCTTGCTTGACGGCGCAAAACTCGGCGGGATTCTGATTGACACAGCGCCGAGTCCCGCTGCGCCCGGGCTGTGGGCCGTGATCGGTATTGGATTGAACGTAAGATCAAATCAGGCGCGCGATCAGGCGCTGGGTCACGCAGCTGCGGCACTGCAGTCCGAGTCAGCCGATCATCCGACAGCAATTGATCGCAATGATTTGCTCGCCAGGTTGACCGATGCGCTGTGCGATGCGCTGGAAGTTTTTGATCTCGACGGCTTGTCTCCGTTTATCGATCGGTGGCATATGCTGCATCAGTACCATAATCAGGCAGTGTGCCTCAGCGAGCAGAACGTGACCCTGCATGAGGGCATCGCGCGCGGTATCGACGGTGCGGGTCGCTTGCTGCTCGATACGGCGGCGGGTCGCATCGCCGTCGCCGCAGGTGACGTGTCGCTGCGGCCTGCCGATCAGCCGTTATCGCTTGGAGGTGCGCATGCTGCTGGTTGACGCGGGCAATACGCGTATCAAGTGGGCTCTGACCTCTGCCGGCGAGACGCCAGGAACGTGGCAGGCTTGTGGTAGTGTCGCGCGCAGCGAGCATGATGCGCTGAATGCGGCATGGGCCAGTCTGTCATTTAGCAAGGCATTGGTGTCGAATGTTGCTGGCGAGGCGCTGGGCGTCCTGCTGATGTCGAAACTTCAGCAGCGAGGCATTCGGGATTCGGCTGTCAGTTGGTTTCGAGCGCAGCCGGAATGCGCCGGTGTAAAGAATAATTACGCGCAGCCCGCGCAGTTGGGTAGCGACCGGTTCGCATCACTGATCGGCGCGCGCTATCGCTTTCCTGGCGAACGACTGCTGGTCGTTACCTGCGGCACCGCCACGACCATTGATGCGCTCGAAGCCGATGGCCGCTTCATCGGTGGAATGATCGTGCCCGGACTGGGTACGATGGCGAACTCGCTGGCGATTAATACCGCATTGCTACCCGCCGTCGAGGCTGCGAAGCGCGGGCGCGTGTTTGCCGACAATACGCAGGAGGCCATCATCAGCGGCTGCCTGACCGCGCAAGTAGGGGCGATCGCGCAGGCCATGGCGCAACGGCATGATCCCGCTGCGCGTTGCGTGATCTCCGGCGGCGCAGCGCCCTACATCGCGCCGCATTTGCCCTTCCCCGCTGACGCAGTGGATAATCTGGTGCTGCTAGGCTTGCATGCCTCTGTCGCGGGAGCTTCCTGATGGCGATCCTCAGGTTTTTGTTTTGGTTGTTGCTGTTGTCCAATCTGGTGCTGCTGACCCTGATACCGGGCCCGCTGCCGGGCTTTTCGTCGCTGGAGCCCGAGCGACTCGCGCAGCAGATCAAGCCCGAGAGCATCCGACTATTGTCGAATCCGCTGACTAACGCATCAGCGCCGGCATCGCCTGCTCCGGCCTGTACCGAGATCGGTGATTTCAACAGTGCGATGGCGACCAAATTCGAAGCGCGGTTGGCGCGGCTGAAGCTGCCTGCGTTGCCGACCAAGCAGATGGTGCAGCCTCCGACGGCCAGTCTGGTGTTCATTCCGCCGCAGCCCGACGAAGCCAGCGCCAACCGCCGGCTCGCGCAATTGCGCGCGCAGGGATTCCATGATGTCTCGGTGGTGAAAGAGCCGCTGTCTCGACGATGGGGGATCTCGGTCGGATTGTTCAGCAGCGGTGAGCTAGCGCTGGCGCAACTCGAGAGCTTGAAAAAAGCAGGCATCTCCGATGCGCGTATCGAGGAGCATCCGCTGAACTCTGCGCGCTATGCCTACCGGCTGCAGGGCTTGGCGGCGGATGACAGGCCCGAACTCAAGGCAATGCTGCCTGATTTTCCGGGCGCCGCCATCCGCAGCTGCGCCACGCCCTGATACCGCAAGCATCACGGCGGCAGCAATCCCGCCCCTCGTGCGATCGCTTGTAGGCAATCCGGACAAAAGCAGGCGCTGCCATCGCCGCCGGCAGCGGCGAGTGCTGAAGCAGGAATCACCGGCACCGCCGTGCACCAGCAGGCCTGACCGTTCTCACCATCTGCCATCGCGCAGTGGAATGACTTTCCGCATTTGACGCAGTCACTCATCACATTTCCTCATCATATTTCCTCTACTCGCCTGTCTCGTCAGGCCGCTTGCGACGTGGGCAGTGCCTAGCTATCGACCTGACGAGACAGGCGTGTAAAGGTCGACGGGGTCGGGATTTGCGCGAGGCTAACGCCGTCTGCCGCGAAAAGCAAATGTACTTGCAAGAGATCAAAGCGGAGAAGCAGATGCATTTGGCTGTAAAATTCTTTTGCCTACTGCTCTTACTTCCGCTCCGCTGCCGTCATTGCAATGTCTATCACTACTATCGCTCCCGAGATCAAGGCCGAAATTCTGGCCGAGGCGCTACCGTATATTCGCAAATTTCATGGCAAGACCATCGTCGTCAAATACGGCGGCAACGCCATGACCGAGGAACGCCTCAAACATGGTTTCGCGCGGGATGTGATCCTGCTCAAACTAGTCGGCATGAATCCAGTCGTCGTGCATGGCGGCGGCCCGCAGATCGACAATGCACTAAAAAAAATCGGCAAGCAAGGCAGTTTCGTGCAAGGCATGCGCATCACTGATGAAGAGACGATGGAAGTCGTCGAATGGGTGCTGGGTGGTGAGGTACAGCAGGACATCGTCATGCTGATCAATCATTACGGCGGTCAGGCCGTCGGTCTGACGGGCAAAGACGGTGGTCTGATACGCGCGCGCAAGATGCAGATGCCAGATAAGGAACACCCCGGCGAGTTCCTCGACATCGGTTTTGTCGGCGAGATCGAAGCGATTAATCCGGCAGTCGTCAAGGCGCTGCAAGACGATGCGTTCATCCCCATCATTTCGCCCATCGGCTTCGGCGAGGATGGTCAGGCTTACAACATCAACGCCGATCTTGTCGCCGGCAAGATCGCCGAGATCCTGCGTGCCGAAAAGCTGATCATGATGACCAATATCCCCGGAGTGATGGACAAGAGCGGCAAACTGCTGACTGATCTGTCCGCGCGCGAGATCGATGAAATGTTCGAGGACGGCACGATCTCCGGTGGCATGCTGCCCAAGATCTCGTCCGCGCTGGATGCGGCAAAATCGGGGGTCAATACCGTGCACATCATCGATGGTCGTATCGAGCATTCCCTGCTGCTGGAGGTGCTGACCGAGCAGGCATTCGGCACGATGATCCGCTCCCACTGATCTCCGCCCGGCAAGTTGTTGAGCATCTCGCGCTTGCGCCTGTGATGCTCATCATATATTCGCGCCCCCGCGCTTTTCGGCGCACTATCGAACTGTTCGCTACGCTTGCCGGGCGCAGCGCAAAGCGATTTTAACGATATGGCCGCATCCAAGAATCTTGTCTGGCTGTTCGACCTCGATAACACGCTGCACGATGCGTCGCATGCGATTTTCCCGGCGATTAACCGCAACATGAACGCGCTGATCGCGCGCGTTCTCGAATCCGAGGCGCGGCCTTCGCATCCTGATGCGGTCAACGCGGTGCGCATCGCCTACTGGCAGCGATATGGTGCCACGCTGTTGGGCATGATGCGGCATCATGCAGTGCGCTCGGAAGATTTTTTGCGCGATGCCCACCAATTCGAGAATCTGTCGTCGATGATCCGCGCCGAGCGCGGCACGGCGCGCATGCTCAGGCGTCTGCCCGGACGCAAGATCCTGCTCACCAATGCCCCGGCCAGTTATGCGCATCATGTGCTGCGTCATCTGGGACTGCACCGGCACTTCGCCGATCATCTGCCCATCGAATCCATGGTCGTGCACCGCCAATTGCGACCCAAGCCCTCTCGGCTCTTGCTGCGCAAACTGCTGGCGCGCGAGGGCTTGTCGGCCCGGCGCTGCGTGCTGGTCGAGGACACGCTAGACAACCTGAGGTCGGCGCGGTCGCTGGGCTTGCGGACGGTCTGGTTGACGGGCTATCTGCCCGCAAGTACCGGCCGTCCCTCCTTCGTGGATGTCAGAGTGAAATCTCTTAGTCAGCTGCCCCGGCGGCTGTCCCGGCTGGCTCACCGCTGAACCATCTCGCCGGTCAGCAAGACAGCCCCAGTCTGGGTTACATTACATCAGGCATCCACCTTTCCCGGCGCGCGATCAGGCCGGGTAGCCGAACCGATTGCTCGACCGAGAACGACCATGGCCAACATGAAACCGGGTGAACGCAAGCTGCAAATATTGCAGGCACTCGCGCAGATGCTGGAAAGCCCTAGGGGCGAGAAGATCACTACGGCAGCGCTCGCTGCCCGGCTGGACGTGTCCGAGGCGGCGCTGTATCGTCATTTCGCCAGCAAGGCGCAGATGTATGAGGGCCTGATCGAGTTCATCGAGACCACCATCTTCACCCTGATCAATCAGATCACTGGCCAGGAAGAGAATGGCCGCGCTCAGGCACTGAACATCGCGAGTGTGCTGCTCGATTTCGCCGAGCAGAATGCCGGCATGACCAAGGTATTGATCGGAGACGCGCTGGTCAATGAAGACGAGCGCCTTCAGGTGAGGATGAACCAGTTCGTCGAGCGGGTCGAACTCGCTCTGCGCCAAGCCTGGAAGCTGGCTGCGACACAGGGCGCGATACCGGACTCAGAGAGCGTTGCGCGCGCCGGCATGATGATGGCCTTCGTGATCGGCCGCTGGCACCGCTTTGCCAAGAGCGGCTTTCAGCAGCGTCCGGCCGAGGGGGCGATGCTGATGCTGAGCCTGCTGGCGGCCTGAGCTAGTCGCTTTTATTTTTCTCCGCACACTGCGCAATCCATGCTGCGCTTCGTCCGAATGCTGGTCCATTCCATGCTGCGCGCGTCCAGTAGCAGCAGTCGGTCGGCCAGCGAATCGCCGATGCCAGCCACCAGCTTTAGCGCTTCTGCGGCTTGCATCGTGCCGATGATGCCGACCAGTGGTGCGAACACGCCCATGGTTGCACAGGCCACTTCCTCGAACTGCTGATCCGGCGGGAACAGGCACGCGTAGCAGGCGGTCTCGCCGGACCTCGGATCGAACACCGCTACCTGTCCATCCATGCGGATCGCCGCGCCGGACACCAATGGCACTCTTGCTGCGACGCATGCGTGGTTGATCGCATGACGGGTCGCGAAATTATCGGTGCAATCGAGTACGACCGTGGCCGTTGAGACCAGCGTTTGCAAGCGTGCTTCGTCCGCGCGCTCATGTAGCGCGATTACGTTCACTTCGGGATTGACCTGCTGTAGCGCCAGCTTTGCGGACTCGACCTTGGGCTGCCCCACGCGCGCCGTGGCATGTACGATCTGCCGCTGCAGGTTGGTGAGGTCGACCTCGTCATGATCCACCAGCGTGATCTTGCCGATGCCGGCAGACGCCAGATACAGCGCGACCGGCGATCCTAGTCCACCAGCCCCGATCACTAGCGCATGCGCCGCCAGCAGTTTTTCCTGACCGTCGATGCCGATGTCGTCGAGCAGGATATGGCGCGAATAGCGCTGCAGTTGCTGGTCATTCATTCGGCGTTCGTGTAGGACGGAATAAAAACGGCCGCAGGAAAGCGGCCGTCGTGGTGTTCAGGGGCGTTTATTTCTTCTCGCCATTGCCATCCGGGCTGTTGATGGTTGATTCTTTTTTGCTTTCGACTTTCGCTGTCTTCGACAACTGCACCGGCTGGCCCTTCAGATGATTGAGCGCCTGTGTCAGCTGGAAGTCTTCCTTGCTGCCGTATTCGAGCGGCTTGCGCTTTTTCTCGAGTGCAGCGAGGCGCTTCTGCTCTTCCAGTTCGTCGACGATGTTCGCACCATTGCCAGCGTCCTTGTCTTTGTCGTTCGAGAGGTGCTTTTGAAGATCGGACTCGCGCAGGCGCAGTCCGTTCAGACCATCGCCATCGGCGTATTCATCGACGAGAAGATCGGGAACGATGCCCTTGGCCTGGATCGAGCGGCCGTTCGGCGTGTAGTAGCGCGCGGTAGTCAGCTTGACCGCAGTGTCAGCAGAGATTTGACGTATGGTCTGGACCGAACCCTTGCCGAAGGTCTGTGTGCCCATGATGGTCGCGCGCTTGTAATCCTGGAGTGCACCGGCGACGATTTCGGAGGCTGACGCCGAGCCCGAATTCACCAGCACCACCATCTTCACCTTCTTGACGGCCTCGGGCACGCGCGACAGCGGGTCGCCACCGACGCGGTTGGCGTAGTACTCGCGGCGCGCATAGTAGGTTGCCTTGGAATCCGGCAGCTGACCATTGGTGGAGACCACAGACACGTCCTTGGGCAGGAAAGCGGCCGAGACGCCGATCGCACCCGGCAGCACACCGCCCGGATCATTGCGCAGGTCAAGCACCAGCCCTTTCAGGTGCGAATCCTGTTGGTACAGTTGGGCGATTTTCTTTGCAAGATCTTCGACCGTCGGTTCCTGGAACTGCGACACCCGGATCCAGCCATAGCCGGGCTCGACGATCTTGCCCTTGACGCTTTGCACACGAATTTCCTGACGCACGATCGTGATCAGCAGAGGTTTGTCCTCATCCTTGCGCGCGACCGTGAGCGTGATCTTGGTGTTGGGCTCGCCGCGCATGCGCTTGACGGCTTCGTCCAGCGTCATACCCTTGACCGGTGTGCTGTCGAGGCGGGTGATCAGGTCACCGGCTTTCAGTCCGGCCTTGTAAGCCGGTGAATCTTCGATTGGCGCGATGACTTTGACGTAACCATCTTCCATGCCGACCTCGATGCCGAGCCCGACGAATTTGCCCTGTGTGCCCTCGCGCAGCTCTTTGAAGGCTTTTTTGTCCAGATAGGCGGAGTGAGGATCGAGCGAGGCGACCATGCCCGAGATGGCTTCGGTAAGCAGTTTTTTGTCTTCGACCGGCTCGACATAGTCAGACTTGATGAGCCCGAACACATCGGCGAGCTGACGCAGTTCTTCGACGGGTAGCGGCGTGCCAGCATTGCGCTGGGCCAGAGCGTCAAATTGCATGGAGCCGGCGATGCCGGCGACCAGACCTAGCCCGACCAGTCCAAGATTTTTTAGTCTGTTACCCATGTCTCACCTGTTGATCCAACCCGCGGGGTCGAGTGCTCGCCCCTGAAAACGGAGTTCAAAGTATAAACCTGATTG
>RGFZ01000051.1 GCA_010024875.1 Oxalobacteraceae bacterium
TTCTCCATCGGATCAAGCGGGTTCTGATTTTGCAGCTGCGTAGTGAACAAGGTCAGAAACGCCGTCTGCCCCATCGCACCACCATCACCATTGAGAACTTTTTGCTCTTCTTCCTTCTTGGCTTGGTTGGTAGTCTTAATGTTAGAGGGCAGCGTGTAAGTTGAGGTCGTTGCTGCTGCACCGGTCAGATTGGATGCCATCTCATTGATCCTTATGCCTTGATGATGTCGAGCGAGCGCATCATCAGTTCGCGCGCGGTATTCACGACTTCAACGTTGTTCTGGTACGAGCGGGAAGCGGCCATCATGTCGACCATCTCGGTGACTTCATTCACATTCGACTGGAAGACGAAGCCTTCGGCATCAGCCAGCGGATTGTTCGGGTCATAGACACGTGGCACGGGCTTGGTATCGTCGACGATCTTGTCGACCTTCACACCACCCACATACGGTGCGCCGGCATGGATCATTTCTTCATCCATCAGCGCCTTGAAGATGGTGCGCTTGCCGCGATACGCCTCTTTCTCGGTGGCGGCAGTCGTACCGGCATTGGCGAGATTGGATGCGGTGGTATTTAGACGGACGATCTGCGCATGAAGCGCGGTACCGCCTATCCCGAAAATATTATCGATAGACATGGGCATGATGCTTTAATCCCCTCTCAATGCCTTGCGTATGCTGTTGACGCGGTTCTCGATGAAGGTCAGCGTCGCCTGATAATCGGCAGCGGCTTTACCGTATTTGGCTGAGTAAATCCATCACGTGCTCCTTGTGCCAGAGTGCGGACGCCGGAATGCCGACAGTTCGCTTAAGTTTCCAGCTGTCGATCCGACCATTGCAAAGGCCGTGCCAGCATGTTTTTTGGCAGAAAAACGTGAGAATTCAGGGAGAACAGCGGCAAGAATTTGCCGCTTCAAATGTGCCCATCGCGATGCCAAGCATAGAGCGGCAATGCTTTGCCGCCCACCAGGGTCCCGGGGCTATGGTGCACTCACGCGCTTACATCACCTTGCGCTCAACTCGTGCCACAGTTACATCGCTCAGCCGATCGCGCGCATTGAGCTTAAGTCCGTTTACGATCGAGTTGCGGGTAATGACACCCGATGGATCGCGCCCCTCATATAAATACGCAGCCTGCCTGCCCGCGATATTTAGCGGCGCATCTGGACGGGTTTCATTGCGGGCATTGGGCGTCAGTACGGTCAGATACAGATTATCGAGTGATGCCGGGCCAAAGTCCTTGAGGCGAGTGTCGGCGAAGTAGCGATCGACAAGATCCAGCTGCTGCAACACCGACAAAGACAAGATGTCTTTCGGATTTTTTGCGTAGCCCGCACTCGCCGCGCCGCGATTGCCACCGGAGCAGAACTGAATGATGCCGTGGCAGCTGCCGTTCGATGCGCGCGGATTCAGGCCATCCGACTCCATCAGCGTCGTTCGCGCGAAATCGTCGGGCGAAAAACCGTGGCGAGACGCCAGTTGCAATATCTTGTCGCGCACGGCGCGCTGCTCCTGAGACGAGACATAACCTTTGGACACCGCGCGCGCCAGGGTCTTCTCCAAAATCGGTGCAGCGCCAGGGGTGCTGTCCTCGGACATTTGCACACCTTCCACACCACCCTGCCTCAGCTTGAGCGCCGCCAGCGTCGACATAGGTGCCATATTGATCTGCTGTCCGGGCATGATGCGGTCCGGGTTGTGTATGCCATTCTCTCGAGCGATATTTTTTGCGAGATCGTAGATCTGGCTCTTGTTCAGCTGTGTGGCTGAATCCCCCAGATACTGACGAGTAAGGCTCACCAGGGTGTCGCCGCGCTGTACACGCACGACCTCATTGTTCGCTTCCTGAACAACCTGACGGAAAGACGTCGCCGGCACCGCCTCCCGGGTGCGGGACCGCTCCAATCGTTCATTGGCAGCGCTGGCTGCCTGATCATTCACTTTTGTTCGGATTTCCATAATCTGTGGCCTCTGGCGGGCTGGAACCATTCTTGCTGTAATTGCCCTGCCTGTCGGAAGTTCAACAGCAAGGCCTGCGACAAAGACTGATTTAGCAAGGCCTGTACCAATGAATAATTTGACAATGTAAATGACTTCGCGCCGATGCAAAGCAGATACTTGATAAGGGTCCTGATCCGTGCCTGTTTGGCGAGCCTGATGCTCGCGCTGTCATCGCACGTACTGGCCAACGCGCCGCAGCAGGCCATGGAAACCGCGCTTGCCCAATGGGTCGCAGCGCAAAGTGGCGCGCAGCCTGATCAAGTGAAGATGGCAGCGCTCGATCCGAGAGTGCAGGTGCAGCCCTGCGCAGGTAGCTTCAGTTTTGATTATCCTTTTGTTAATCGTGAAAATGTCCGGGTTCGCTGCAGCAAGCCGAACTGGCAAATGTTTGTGAAAGTGGGCTTTAGTCAGCAAGCTGCGCCCAACATGGTGATCACCCGGCGTGACCTGCCGCCCGGCCACGTACTGACCGAATCCGATCTCGATACGAAAGCCACGGCAGCCTTACCCCCGGGAGGCTTCGACGACCGCGCCTCAGTGGCCGGCAAACAATTGAAAAAAGCGCTGAGCAAAGGCCAACCCGTGCTGGCGCAAGACCTTGAGAAAAACCAGCGCGCGCTACGCGCCCGAGTCACCCTGAGGGCGGGCGATCTGCTGACCGAATCGGCCATTGAACGCGTCGACCTGCCCCCGAGCGCCGGCGGCACGCCGCTGTGGGTTGCCAATGAGCTCACGCCGGGCATGCGCATGGCGAGGTCGGTCCCTGCCGGACAGGTCTTGCAGACTGCTGATGTGGCGGAAAGCCGGCAGGTAGTAATCGCCACCAGTAACCTCAACACCGGGCAGCCGTTGAAGCCAGAGATGTTCAAGCTGGATCGGCTGGATGCCGAAAAGATAAGCCGCACCCATCTGTTTGACTTGTCTGGGCTGGACGGCTACGAACTGATGCGTCCGCTGCGCGCTGGCGAAGCGCTGAGGACCAGCGATCTGCGCCCGGCGCTGATGGTCAAGAAAGGGGATCAAGTCAACCTGATCGTCGGCCGGCCGCCGGAATTCATGATCTCCGTGAGGGTCGAGGCGATGCAGGATGGCCGGCTGAATGAGCAGATCAAGTTGCGCAATCCGGAGTCTGGCACTACGCTGTCGGGCATCATCACCGGCAAGGGCGCAGCCAGAGGGCTATGACTAAGTGATTGTTTTAATTGGATTTTTTATTTTCTAAAAATTTTTTGAAAAAAAGCCTAAAGTTTCGCTGGGCTGATCCGATATTCGATGTGACAGGAAAAGTTGGCTTTATGCCGAAAGTGAGATAACTATGAGCAACCCGATATCTGGCGTTTTCAACGGCAATGCGTCGCTGGACAAAGCCTCGCTCGACAAGGCCAAGCGCAAGACGACCGAGCGCGCCGAGGATACGATCTCTGGCGACAGCAGCAAGCCTGCCAAGGCCGCAGCCCCTCGAGCCGATGAGCTGGTGCTGTCCGACATTGCCCAAAGAGCAATGGCAGAACCTGCATTTGACCGCAACAAGGTCGAGGCTATCAAGCAGGCACTGAAAGACGGCAATTACCCGCTGAATGCCCGCCGCATTGCGGAAAGCTTCGTGTCCATGGAGAAGCTGATCGGCTGAGCCACCGTCCGATCTCTGGCCACACGCTAAGCAGACACCATGATGATGACCAGCCCGGAGCCCGCCGCTTCGTCGCTCCTCCCCCCGGCTGCCAGCCCTGAACTGGTCGCCTCGGTTCAGCACGCCCTCGCGCTGAAGGATTTGCTCGAACAGGAATTCGAAGCACTTCGCGCCCAGGACCTTGACGCTTTCGAGGGCATGCAGCCTCGCAAGCTGGAGATTTTCCAGATACTGAATGCCCTGACTCGTGTCGGCACACCCGAGAGTTTGCTGGACGATCCTGACTGGGACGGCTTCAAGCACATGATCATGGATTGCCGCGAGCTGCACCGCCGCAATGAAGTACTGATCAGCCGTAAGCTCGACGCGATCAAAGGCACGCTCAATACCCTGCTCGGCATGGACCAAACGGCGTCGGTCGAGGTGTATGACCGTCTGGGCCGCATGTCGCGCAGCAAGCGCGGCCGTGGCTTTGAAGAAGCCTGACGCGAGTCGTTGCGCTCAAGGCGTCTGCTTCGACTCTGCAGGCTGATTAGCCAGCCCATCCATCCAGGACAGCACCACCGCCATCGCCGCATACAAGTCACGCGGAATCTGGTCTTCGCTCTCGACACTGGCCAGCGCCGCCAGCAAATCCGGATCACTGGTCAACTCAATGCCTCGCCGCTTGGCTTCTTCAACGATGGCCGCGACCAGGCCCTCGTCCGCCCGCCGCAAAGGCGCTGCGCTTCCCTCATCATCTGCTTGAAAAAAATCGCGTCGCTTCATGTTTGTATGTCCAGCATAGTGCCCGGTGGCGCTTTCTGATGCAGCTCGACTGGCCGTGCCGAATTGAATACGCGCATCGTGCCCCATGAAAGACCCGCACCCGCCAGCTTCTGCCTGAGTACGTCTGCCTGCTTGCGGGCTGCTGTTGCGGTCTGGGTGGTGGTTGCCCACAGCATCAGGTGAACCTGTGATCGGTCGCTGACGGCAATCTGCAGCCAAATCTCTCCCAGCGTCGCATGCCGGGTGTGCAGGTCGACAGTAAATGACGGATCTTCCTGCGGTCCCCGACGGCGGGCGCGGGAAAATCGTAATTCCACCGGGTTGGCGTCAACGAAAGGTAGTACCAGCGGGAACAACAGCTCGCCGCGTGTCTGCGCCTTTACTGATTCCACTTGCGCCGATTCGATGTCGTCAATCGCTCGCGATATCCGCGCCTGATCGGGCAAATCCCGATCGCCCAGCGCCCGTAGCATTCGCCGCAGCAGGGTCTTCACATCCGGTGTCGCGCCGAGCTGACCGCTGCCCAGCAAAGCCTCCAGCCACAGACCCGAGGCCATCACGCTGCTCTGCAAGCGCTCAGGCGACAGTCCGCGTATCGATAATTGCAGCTGTCTGAACAAAGCCAGCAGCTCATCGTTTCCGACATGTTTTAGCAGCGCCGCCAACTCTCTCGGCTGCAGCAGAGACATCAGTTCGGGCGTCAGCGGTGGTCGCAACAACAAGGCCTGCAAGCGCGAATGGGTGAGATGAACCGGCGCTGGCAAGCCCTGTGGACGCGCCGACTGCGGCGATAAAGTTGATCCGGGAGCTTCCGTCGCCGACATCTCTGCGGCGCCTGCGGCGGCAGCAGAGCGCGCATCGACAGGTCGCAGCAGCCAGCTGCCGGGGCGCGCCTGTGCTCTGAGCAAGACCGTGTCGCCCGCGCGCAACCGGAAACCGGGCGGCAGATCGACCAGACCACCATTGATTAGAAGTTTGAGACTGTCGCCACGCATCTCCAGCATGGCCTGCACGATCTGGCCATCACGCAGGCCCAGGGTTCGGGCCAGCGTGTTTTCCAGCTGAAGAGGACGAACTTCGAGGGAGATGGGGTGAATGCGGCCCGTCAGCAGTAACTGCTCAGGGCCTTGCATCGTGATATCCGATGATCAGACAGCGTGAGTGAGAGAACCGCGATGGCGGCGTCGAGCCGGCGCTCAGGGGTAACGCACCCACATTTTCTTTTCTTCCGGACTGACTTCTCGCGCCGGTGTGGTGTTATTGGCGACGTTCACTGGCAGGCGAGGTATCGCGATCGGCGGATTCTGTACCGCAGCCGCTGGTGCGATCGCAGCAGGCGCGGTCGACGCTGGCACATGCATCATCGGCTTTTTGTCGTAATGAACGTCGCCGCTCACCGCCATCGTTGCCGGGCCGGTGCCCTCGCCCATGACCACGATGCGCATCACATTCACGTCAGGCAGATACACGAGCTGGCCCGGCTTGAGCTTGATATTCTTTGGCGGCACCAACTTGGGATTGGCGCGCACAAAAGCCTCGCGCATCACATCGTTGGAAAACGGCGACGACGGAAAGGTTTTCTTGATTACCTTGTCGAGCGTGTCGCCTGACTGTGCGACATAAGCCTCTTGCTCATTCGACAGTGCGGTCTTGCGCGCGCTCTCGTGGGCCAGTTGTGGCAGCGACGCATTGGCCGCAGCAACGGGCGCCGGGCGTGCCGGCTTGCGTTTCTTGGGCGAGGCAACGATGACCGGCCTGTCATGCGCGCCGTCGAGTTTGTCTGCCGTGGGCAGCTTGACCATCGGTTTGTCGATCGTCTTGTCAACGGACTTTTCTGCGTGCTTCTCCGCTGCCACAGGCGCGGGCTTTGCCGCCGCCTTGTCTGCAGCTGGCGCCGGAGCCGCCTCGGGCTTGGCCGCGGCTTCCTTGGTTTCATCCTTCTTGGGCTGGAAAGCCTTGGGCACCGCATTCTTCGGATAGGGTTTGGAAGGCAAATCCGGCTCGTCGGCCTTCGCCTCTTCCTTCTTGGCGTCCTTCGAATCCTTGGCGTCCTTGGCATCCTTGGGCGGATCCTTAGGCGGATCTGCGGCCAAAGCAGTGCCGCCAAGCGCCATCATGATCGCTGCAAGCAGCAGGTGTCGAGTGAGTTTGTTCATGTTCTTCTCCGGATGACTCAGAAGGGGGTGGCGACCCAGTCGCCGGATCTTGCGATATCGCGGGGGCCGGCCAGTTTCCTGATCACGGCCTTGCCGGGCTCAACGCTGACGACCTCGACCAGCGCAAGATGTTGAGCGCTGTCAGGCTCGAGAATTCTTGCGGGCAGGTGCTCGCGATTCATCAGCAGCAACTGATCACCGATGGCGAGTCCTGCGACCAGGCCGCCATTGATCACCCAGCCATTCGCGACGCTCTCGGGCATCACATTGAAATGCTGAGGGCGGCAACCGAAGTCGGCATCCATTTTGTCGTTCCAGCGCTCGAGCACGCGATCCAGTTCGGACAGCAGCCCGGGGGGCAGCGGCTGGCTGCTGATCGACAGCTCGGCAGCAGGGAAAAACAGGGGTACTGCATCTTGCCAGAGCAGTCGACCGCTGCTGCGCTCAGTTACCGACAAACGCATCACGAAAGGCACTGGTGCCTTGCGCGGTGCATCGTCATTGAAAAGCTCGCGCGCTGCTGCTGCGACTTTTTGCATTGCGGGTTTGTCGCTGCGAGGACGAACCGGCTCGATGCCCAGCGCCCCTGCGGGCAACAACTCCAGCTGCATGTGATACGGGGCGATATCAGGCTTGCTGCCTTGCAGATGGCGATCATAGGCATTGGCCGGCATGCTCGACACGGGTGAGAGTGTCCACTTGCGGCCAGAAGTGGCCTGCGCGAACAGCTTGCCCCGGGCCTGATTCATCAGCCTCGACCAGTCATAACGATCTGCACCGCTGGTGGGAATCCTCAGCTGAGTGTCGAAGGTTGCCTCGCGACGATAGCGCTGTAAATTGGCTTTGCAGACCTCTTCGCTGGGCATGACGCCCTTGCCCTCTGCGATGATTGCTGCGGAGGGACCATCCTCGACCTGCAGGTAATTCAGCACCCGCACGCCGCGCACCTTCATGTCGGAATTGATGCGGACGTTCTCATGCAGCTTGCCGTTGTTATCTACCCAGGCTGCCGTGTGCACGCGAGTCTGGCCATCCATTGCAGCCTTTACGAGCGCGTTTTGCAGCGCTTCGAGGCGCTTGCGCGGATCGGTGGGCAGCGGTGCATCGCCCGCATGGGCGGACACCAGCGCACCGGCCAGCGGCAAGGCCAGAAGCAGAGGCAGTAAACGAGGCATCAAGCGAGTCGGGTGCATGATCATCAGCCTTTAGCGACGAAGTCCGGATTAACGGTTGCGAGCCGCCAGCTGGTTCAGGTAGAGCACGCGCAGATCATTCACGACGCGGCCATCCAGCGAGAGCGTGGTCTCGTAGGTGTCGTCACCAATCGGCGTGATCGACTCAAGAACAGCACCGTAGATAATGCCTTGCACGCGGGTACGGAATGTATCGCTGGTGACGATCATCTCAGCAACGGTCGTCGTGGCATCGAGCTGCTGGCCATAGACTTGCTCGGTCAGCGCGCGGTAAGCGTCGAGCTTGGAAGCGCGGATCGCCATCAAGCGCTGCTGTGCCGGGTTCTTGTGGCTCTGCGTCGTGATAACGGCGTAGCCAGTGGCACGGATCGTCTGCTGACGCTCCATCATCGGCGTAATCATCGACACCGGCTCAGCCGTTGCCTTGGACTCGACCTTGGGGTCAGCCTTGGCCATTTCGACCGCAGGTGCCTTGGGTTCAGCCGGCTTGACCGACTCGACTGGCTTGGCTTCGGCCTTGGCGGAGGCATTGTCAGCCACCGCAACGGAAGGAATCGTCTGGCAGGCAGAGATCAGCGCAACCAGCGAGACCATTGTGCATTTGGACATCTTGTTCATAAATCACCCCTTGTTGTCGTCATCAGCGTTCGCTACGTCCGGGAACACTTCTTGCCGGTGAACCAATATTCCTGTTGGGAATCCGTCCAATGATGCCTGACAAGACCCTCAGTATTCATCAGTTAAAAGTGTTAACGGTGAGCAAAAAGTCCTTTACTCCCCCGGTTAATCGGCAAGGGTTTCGGGTTCTTTAACCTTTTTGCCCGTTTTGCGATGTCTAGGTGAAATGGAATGATCAATTCGACAAATTCATGGGCCGGTGTCTGCCTTCCCCCACACGCCAGCCCGCGCCGCGAACGCACAAACCCTAGGCGGCTCGCCATAAAACGGAACTTCATTCACCGCCTCCCTGGAAAACCTTCATGGCACATCAATTGCTTGGTACTTCTGCAAGGAAACTTCCGCAAATCGGAATAAATTTTTAACTAATTGATTTAAAAAGAAATTTTTAATCTGGCGCTGCTATGAGCACCCTTTCCATGTCAACAATCCGACAGCGACTGTCTGGCTTCGATTTCTCGGGGCTAGGCATTCCTTTCCTGGTATTGCTGATCATGGCGATGCTGGTGATCCCCCTGCCGCCGATGCTGCTCGACATCCTGTTCACCTTCAACATATTGATATCGGTGATCGTGATCATGATTGCCATCGGCACCAAGAAGCCGCTGGACTTCTCATCCTTTCCTTCTGTTCTTCTTTTTGCAACGATGCTGAGGCTGGCGCTGAACGTCGCCTCGACGCGGGTCATTCTGGTTAACGGCCACGAAGGTGAGCATGCGGCGGGCGCAGTGATCGCCGCCTTCGGCGAATTTGTCATCGCGGGCAATTATCTGGTCGGCTTCATCATCTTCGTGATCCTGATGATCATCAATTTCGTGGTGGTCACCAAGGGCGCGGGCCGAGTCTCGGAGGTCAATGCCCGCTTCACCCTGGACGCGATGCCGGGCAAGCAGATGGCAATCGATGCCGACCTGAACGCTGGTTCGATCAACCAGGAGGAGGCCAAGCGCCGACGTGACGAGATCGCTCAGGAAGCGGACTTTTTCGGCTCCATGGACGGTGCCTCGAAATTTGTCTCCGGCGACGCGCTCGCCGGTTTACTTGTTCTAGTCATTAACGTCATTGGCGGCTTTGCGATTGGCGTTGGCCAGCATGGCCTCACCTTTGCCGACGCCGGCAAGCTGTATGTGCTGCTGACCATTGGCGATGGCCTGGTCGCGCAAATTCCCTCGCTGTTCCTGTCGCTGGCCACCGCGATCATTGTCACTCGCGTAACGACCTCGGAGACCATGACCGAGCAGGCAGTGTCGCAACTCTCAAACCCGACGGCCCTGTTTATTGGTGCGGCCATCATGACCATCTTGGGCGTCGTGCCGGGCATGCCGCATCTGGTATTCCTGACGCTGGCCCTGGCCGCCGCCGGACTGGGCTTCATTCTGCTGAAGCAGGACGATGTCGCGACCCGAGAAGCTGAGCTCCAGGCCGCCACAGACGAGAAGACTGAGGCACCGAAAGAACTCGATTGGGACGATGTCGATCAGGTTGACCTGATCGGTCTCGAAATCGGGTATGGGCTCATTCCGCTGGTGAATCCTGAAACCGGCGGCCAGTTGATGTCGCGCGTCAAAGGCGTCAGGAAAAAACTGTCTGCCGAAATGGGCTTCCTGGTTCAGCCTGTACGCATCCGTGATGCGCTCAATCTTGATCCGGATGTTTATCACATCGTGATGAATGGCGTGGTCCGCGGCAAGGGCGAGATCAAGAGTGGTCGCGAGCTAGCGATCAATCCCGGCAAGGTCTTCGGCGAGCTCGAAGGCATACATACCAAAGAGCCCGCCTTCGGCCTCGATGCGGTGTGGATCGATCCGTCGCAGCGCGAAGTCGCGCGCACGCTAGGTTATACCGTCGTTGATCCAGCTACGGCGATCGCAACGCACCTGAACAAGGTATTGCGCGAAAACGCCGCCGAGCTGTTATCGCATGACGAGACTCAGCAGTTGCTTGACAAGCTGGCCGCGAAATCTCCCAAGCTGGTTGAAGACCTCGTGCCCGGCAAGATGGCACTGGGCATCATCACCCGCACCCTGCAAAACCTGTTGACCGAGGGCGTGCCGATTCGTGACATGCGCTCAATCGTCGAGGCCCTGTCCGACTCCGCTGGCAAGACACAAGACCCGGAGCAACTCACCGGCTATGTCCGTCCCAAGCTCGGCCGCATGATCGTGCAAGAGCTGGTAGACAACAAAGACAGCCTGCCCGTGATGACACTGGCGCCCGACCTGGAGCAATTGCTGCACAACGTGCTCACCAATGGCGGCCCCGGACAATCCGTGGTGATCGAGCCGGGCTTGGCTGAGAGCCTGTTCGCCGCGCTGCGTGATGCCGGGCGAATTGTTGAAGACGATGGCAATCCCGCCGTACTGGTGGTCGCGCCCTCTATCCGCCCCTGGTTGTCGAAGATGATTCGCCACCGTATCCCCGAAATGACCGTGCTCTCTTACACCGAGATCCCGGACGACCAGGCAGTGAAAGTGATTTACACGGTCGAAGCACAGACCAAGTCCTGACCAGACGTGCCGTAACAGGAAAAAAACATGGAACTCAAACGCATCCTCGCAAAAGACATCCGCAGGGCTACCGAGAAAGCGGTCGCCCTGTTCGGTCAGGACGTGCTCTTCGTTTCCAATTCGCGGGTCAATGGAATGACCGAGGTCATTGTCGCAGTCGATGTCGCTCCCGAGCCCTGGGCCGAAGCCAAAGACCGCGGTGATGGCGAGCGATTCGGTCAGGTACTGCAGCAATCGTTCAAGGCGCTGGAGAAAGGCGCAACGGCCTCCTCGCACGAGGCGCATGACGCTTACGCCGAGGACGAGTACGCGCAAGCCAAAAGTCTGTATGACGCCCGTCGCCAGCAGGCAAAAAAACAGGCGGAGAAATCCGAGAGGTCAGAGCGGTCAGAAAATCTGGATACCGAGACCTCCGCACAAAATGAGCACCGCGATTACATCCGCGGCCGCGAGATCGTCGATCTCGTGCGGGACGAGCTCGCTGCCATTCGCAAAGAATTCAAGCTTGCCCAGCGCGTTGCCGCCTGGCAGTCAGAGACCCCGGCCAACACCGCCGTGCGTCCGCTCGTGACTGCTCTGGCCGAGGCCAGCATCCCGGTCTCGCTGCGCACGCTGCTGGTCGATCACATTAACACGATGAGTAGCCTCGACGAGGCGACCGACGCGCTTCGGCTTCATCTGACCAAAAGCATCGGCGAGCACTGGGCCAAGTTGCCCCAGCGGGGTGTGCATGCAATTGCGGGCCCTGCCGGTTCTGGCAAGACACTAATGGTAGCGCGCCTTGCGCGTGCTGCAGCCGAGCGCAAGGGCGTCGAATCAGTTGCCGTGATTAGCTACAGCGACCAGCGTGCCGGCGCCTGGAGCCAGATACAGATGCTGTGTTCTCAGGCAGGTGTCGATTGCCTGCGCGCGAATGATCCCGAGACGCTCAAGATGCTGCTTGCCGAGCTCGGCCAGCGACGTCTGGTGCTGATCGATACGCCCGGAGTGCAAGTGACGGAAAAGCTCGAGCAGATCAAAACCTGCTCGCCTGAGATCCAGTGTCACCTGATCATGCCGGCCGATGCATCGAGCACCACGGTCCGCAAATATCTGTCTGGTGCGAGCAGCGAATGGCACAGTCTGATGGTCTCGAGGATGGATGAGGCCACGCAGCCCTGGGCCTTGCTGCAGATGCTGTGCGAGACGCCGGTGAAGCTCTCTGCCGGTTCGCACAGCCCGCAGGCAAATGAAGGATGTCAGGTCGTGACGGCCAATGAGATCGTCGCCCTCGCCCTTCGTGGTCTTGCGGTCGAGCCGAATCTGGTGGCCGCTGAAGTGGTCGACAAAGATGACGTCACTGTCGTCTCCTCCGCGCACGCACTGGTCAACCGCATCGAGAAGGCAGCACATGCAAGCTAAAACCGCAAAACGCAGCACGGAAGTCATCGGCATTGCCAGCGGCAAGGGCGGCGTCGGCAAGACCACGCTGTCCACCAATCTGGCCGTCGCGCTGAGCATGATGGGCAAGCGCGTCATGCTGCTGGATGGGGATCTTGGACTGGCCAATGCGCAGATCGCGCTCGGCTGCCAGACCCAGTACAACCTGTCGCATGTGATCGCAGGGGACAAGACGCTCAAAGAGATCATCGTCACTTCCCGGCAGGGCGTGATGCTGGTTCCCGGCGCCTCAGGTGTGCATCACATGGCTGCGATCAGTCCGGCGATTACTGCCGGCATTGTGAATGCTTTTTCGGAACTGGATGACGATATCGATTACCTGATCGTCGATGCCGCCGCCGGGATCGCCCCCTCAGTGCTGGCCTTCATGGAAGCCTGCCAGCGACGCTTTATCGTGGTCAAGGACGAACCCTCCTCCATCGCTGACGCCTACGGCATCATCAAGGTGATGACCCGAGACTTGGAGCTGGACGAAATCTATCTGATACCGAACATGGTCGAGAGTCAGGCCGCCGGCGCGCAGCTGTATCGCCGCGTGAATGAAGTCTGCGACCGTTTCCTAGGCAAAACATTACAATACTTGACATCGATTGAGTCCGACGAGCTGGTCCTCGCCGCGCTCAAGAAATACCAGTCGGTACTGGAATTTGCGCCCGGCAGCGCCGGCGCCCGTGATTACCGCCGACTGGCCGATGCCATCACTCACCTGCCCGCCATTCATCAGGCCTCCGGAGGATTGCAGTTCTTCATGGAACGTCTGGTCCGGCAAAACCCCGGGGGTTAAGCCATGCCACCTTCCATCCGACTCTACGAACAGACCGGTCGCGCCGGCAAAAGCCCTGACGAAGCCCTGATTCTCGAGAATCTGGGCATGGTCAAGCGGATTGCCGTGCACCTGAAGGCACGTATTCCTCCTTTCATGGAGGTGGACGAACTGGTCCAAGTAGGCATGATCGGCCTGATCGAGGCCGCGCGAGCGTTCGACCCGACCAAGGGCGTGGCATTCGAAAGCTATGCGCATAGCCGGGTGCGGGGCGCCATGATTGACGAGGTGAGGAGGCTATCCTTCCTGCCCCGCTCTGCAGTGGCGTTCAACAAGTCGCACAGCACGGCAAATCAGGCACTAGCTTCGGAACTGGGCCGCGCACCGACCCAAGCCGAATTAGCCGAGTACATGGGACTGGAGATCGACAGTTTCGAAAAAGATCGCGGCAACGCTCGCCAGTTCGAGACCTACTCGATGGAAGTCGTGGCCGATGAAGTGATGAACGTACCCGACCAGAGCTCGCGCCAGCCTGAGGCCATCGTCGAAGAATCACAGATGATGGAAGCGCTGACCGAGGCGATAGAACACCTGCCCGAGCGCGATAAGCTGGTGATCTCGCTCTACTACGTAGAAGAGCTCAACCTGCGCGAGATTGGCGAAGTGCTGGGCGTGTCCGAATCTCGGGTGTCGCAGATCCTGTCTGCAAACGTCAAAAAACTCCGTTCCCAGCTGAGGGTCGGAGAATAAGGCAGCGGCCGCAAGCCCCGCTGAGGAGAAATGAGTCATGGCGCAACAGATGAACACCATACTGCTGCTGTTGGTTTTTATTGGCCTGGTTGGCGTGATGCTGGTCGCCTTCTTCACGCTGGAGAAGGTGAATGACATCGCCACCGGCAAGAGTCCGTCCAAACCGCGCTTCAATGCGACCGATACCTTCGGCGGCTTGTCCGGCAAAGATTTGTGGGATGCCATGATCGGCGTGCCCATGCGCGGCATCACGCCCAAAGAGATTCTCGCGCTCAAGCCGCGCTACGAGGTCGTGCTGCAGAAGCACCTCGAGATATTGTTCGAGGAAGGCCAGCATGATGGTCGCGAAGGCTTCCCGATGCCGGTGCGCTGCGAACGCGTCGTGCCGACCTTGCGCGGCGAGATCGAGTCCTGGATACCGCATGACTACGCATCCGGCATTTACAAGGTCGGCTACGCTGTGGTCACTGAGCCGGACGAAGACCACGAGAAACTACGCGAAAAGCTGGATGAGATCGGCGACGAACTCTTCTATGCCGCCGGCCTGCCACCCATCCCACTCTCCAAGCTGCTGATGCCGTTCAGGGAAGAGGAAGACATGCCACCAGAGATGCCCGAGGAATTCCCCGAGCCACCTCTGGACGAGGCGTTGGCCGAGGCCGCCCCGGTGGCCGAGGTGGTGGAAGACACCGCGCCGGTGGCTAGCCTGGAATCGCCCCAGGCCACCGACTCCACGATGGCGGATCAGGCCAACGCCGAGCCAAAGGCCGAGACCGAGGCCGAGCCGGTTGCTCGCGAGGGCGACACCCTGCCCGTGCGGCAGCCCAACGCCGAGGCCGTGCCCGCTGCCTGACCCCCAATGCCAGTCAGTTAAACCTAAACCTCCCTGCATTCAACAAAAGACGCTGGGTCCGGGCCTGCGCCGGGACAACGATATGAAGGCCACTGGCAGCTGAAACGTCATCCCGGCGTAGGCCGGAATCCAGTGACTTTGAGATTTTCGATGATCAAGCACAATCTGGATGCTTAACTGACTGGCAGTGGCCTGATCCCGACATTTAACGACAAGGGCGTAAAACCTGGGGATTCAGCGGCTAGTCCCACCCATCCCCGCCTCAAGTCTTCCCGGCAACTGCCGATATCTGGTCTGACGCAATGATTTACTCAGGAGCGACAGACCATGAACATGAGAGAACGTGCCCTCGCCAGCTACGGTGATGTCAAAGTAACCACCGGCGTTGCTGGGGCAGACAGTGTGCAGCTGATCCAGATGCTGTTCGACGGTCTGATCGAGAGCCTCTCGACCGCCCGCGGCCACATGGAGCGTGGCGCGATCACCGAAAAATCCAAAGCGCTGGCTCGTGCCGGTCGTATCGTGGTGGGTCTGCAAGGCGCGCTGGACTTTGAAAAAGGTGGTGACATCGCCCGCAACCTCAACGATCTCTACGCCTACGTCACCCGTCGCCTGTTTCATGTCAACGCGAACAATGACCTCGAGGCGTTGCAGGAAGTGCAAACCCTGATGAACGAGATCCGCATGGCCTGGCAGCAGGTTCCGGCACTCGTCCCCGGCGCTAACCGCGCATCCGCCCTCAACTGATATTTCGGCGACGGCAGGGCGAAGCCCTGCCGTGGTGCCCGAATCGGCGCGGTGCTCGGACTGTGCCGCCAATCCGCCTTGACAGCCGAGACGGCAAGCATTGTCTTAATTAAAAACTTTGCTCTGTCCTGGCTGCTGCAAAAATTTCTTACAGTTAATATAATCCCTTCATCGCAGCTTCCTGCTCCTTGTCAGAAGCCTTGCGCAACCCCATGAATTACTGGGCCTTTTCAGCGACCGCTGACCTGACACGTTTCTTGCTTAGAGTCACCCACTTGTTGGCAACTCAGGAAACCAAGCACGATGAATTCCGTATCGACTCCGGCCGTCGCCGCCGCCCATCACGCGAAAAAGCACGCCAAATCAAGCGTTAGCGGCTTGAAGGGCGAGGATGGCGGCGATTTCAGCGGCATGCTCAACTCCGTTCTGGCGGGCACCGAGGGGCAAGATCTTGCCGCCCAGACTGGCAAGACCTCACCCCCTGCAGAGGGGCTCGCATCTCAGATACTCGGGCCCAGCGTTCACATCATCACCAGCGAGGCACCGACGCTGAGCGACGACAGTCTGTATGCGTTCGCGCGCTCGCAAGGCATGGATGAGTCCGCGCTGGCACTGATCTTTCAGCGCGGCGCCACCCCACCGGCTGCGGACGCCGCACCCGCCGATGCCAGCGCGCTGGTCGTTGGACAGGTGGCCGCGGATGCGGCCGGCGACGCGCTGCTGCTAGCTCAGCAAAAGCTTGCCACCCAAGCCGCCGCACTCCATGTTGAGGTGGCCTCAGACAAGGTGGCCTCAGACAAGGCGGCCACCGACAAGGCCGACCAGCCCCAGCCCTTTACCGATGCCGACGGTATGAGCGCACTCGAGCTAAGCGCCGATGCGAGAATCCGCTGGTCCGTCAGCCAATCCGGCACCCA
>RGFZ01000052.1 GCA_010024875.1 Oxalobacteraceae bacterium
ACGGAGTGAATGCCGTTGTCCTCGCAGGCCTTGATTTTGTTTCGCACATACACCTGCGATGCCGGGCTGTCGCCGACCAGGATCACGGCCAGACCGGGCTGCCTGCCTTTGGCGGTGAGGGCGGCCGCACGTTCAGCCACCTCGGCGCGGAGTTGTTTGGAAAGCAGATTTCCGTCAATGATTTTTGCATTCATAAGGAGAGCCGATGTGGGGAAAGTAGAAAGTTGATTATACGGGGCGGCCTGGTTTGATGCCGTGCAAGGTCAAGCCGTTCCGGGCGTCAGGGAAGACAGCAAGCGATTACATTAGAGCCCCTTCTCAAGTTTACTTTTTGTTTACTTATCGCATTATGAAATGTAATATCGCAGTTTGAAAAAATCGGCGGTACTGATACACTTCCGTGAATTCTGGATACCCGCCAGAATGAACAGCATGCTGGCTGCGACCCGGCCCGCGATCTGCCTCCCGGCACCTCATAAAAGCAAGGAGACCTGCTCATGTCAGCTCAGCTCGACAACATCCTGGCGCAAGCCGCCAATGATCCCGATGTAATGGAAACCCAGGAGTGGCTTGATGCCCTTGAATCCGTGATCGAGCTGGAGGGCGCAGAGCGCGCGCACTATCTGCTTGAGCGCATGGTCGATCTGGCCCGCCGTCGCGGTGCACACATTCCTTTTTCCAGTAACACCGCCTACGTCAACACGATTCCCGCGCATCTGGGTGAGCACTGCCCCGGCAATTTGGAATACGAAGAGCGGCTCCGTTCCTACATGCGCTGGAATGCGATGGCGATGGTGGTCAAGGCCAACCGCGCCGATGGCGATCTGGGCGGCCATATCTCCAGCTTTGCGTCTTTGGCAAACATGCTGGGCATCGGCTTCAATCATTTCTGGCACGCGCCGACCGAGCATCATGGTGGTGACCTGCTCTATATACAGGGGCATTCTTCCCCCGGCATTTATGCGCGCGCCTTTCTTGAAGGTCGCATCTCGGAAGAGCAGATGTTGAATTTCCGGCGCGAAGTCGATGGCAAGGGCCTGTCGTCCTATCCGCATCCGAAGCTGATGCCGGACTTCTGGCAATTCCCTACCGTGTCCATGGGCCTCGGTCCGCTGATGGCGATCTATCAGGCGCGCTTCCTCAAATACCTGCACGCTCGCCAAATCGCCGATACCGCCAACCGCAAGGTCTGGGCGTTCTGTGGTGATGGTGAAATGGACGAACCAGAATCGATGGGCGCGATCGGCATGGCCGGTCGAGAGATGCTCGACAACCTCGTATTCGTCATTAACTGTAACTTGCAGCGACTCGATGGCCCGGTGCGCGGCAATGGCAAGATCATTCAGGAGCTCGAAGCTGATTTCCGGGGCGCGGGCTGGAACGTGATCAAAGTGATCTGGGGCTCGAACTGGGACGATCTGCTCGCGCGCGACAAGGACGGTGTGCTGCAGCAGATCATGATGGAAACCGTCGATGGCGAGTACCAGAACTACAAGGCCAAGGATGGCGCCTATGTGCGCAAGCATTTCTTTGGCAAGCATCCCAAGGCGCTGGAGCTGGTGGCCAATATGTCAGACGATGACCTCTGGCGTCTGCTGCGCGGTGGTCATGATCCGCACAAGATCTACGCCGCGTACAAGTCGGCACAGGAGCACAAGGGTCAGCCGACGGTGCTTTTGGTGAAAACTGTCAAGGGTTACGGCATGGGTAAGTCGGGCGAGGCGCGCAACACCGCGCACCAGACCAAAAAGCTCGATGACGATGCCATTCGCGAGATGCGCGACCGCTTCGGTATCCCTGTGCCCGATGACAAATTACACGACGTTCCGCTCTATAAGCCGTCCGACGATGCGCCGGAAATGAAGTATCTGCACGAGCGTCGCAAGCAGCTGGGCGGCTATCTGCCGCAACGCCGTCGTGTCGCCGAAGAGACCTTGCCAGTCCCGCCGCTATCGGCGTTTCAGCCGGTATTGGATGCCACAGCCGAGGGCCGCGAGATTTCGACGACACAGGCCTATGTACGCACGCTGACCGTGCTGTTGCGCGACGCCCATCTCGGCCCGCGTGTCGTGCCTATCCTCGTCGATGAAGCACGCACCTTTGGCATGGAAGGTTTTTTCCGTCAGATTGGCATCTTCAGTCAGCAAGGCCAACTCTACGAGCCAGTCGACAAAGATCAGGTCAGCTACTACCGAGAAGACAAGGCCGGTCAGATCCTGCAAGAAGGCATCAATGAAGCCGGCGCGATGAGCTCATGGATCGCCGCTGCGACCTCGTACTCGACCAACAATCGAGTGATGATCCCATTCTATATTTTCTATTCGATGTTCGGCCTGCAGCGCATCGGCGATCTGGCCTGGGCAGCGGGCGATATGCGCGCGCGCGGTTTCCTGCTCGGCGGCACCTCAGGTCGCACCACACTGAACGGCGAAGGCTTGCAGCATGAAGATGGTCACAGCCATGTGCTGGCATCGACCATACCGAACTGTATGCCCTATGACCCGACCTTCGCGCACGAAGTCGCGGTGATCATTCAGGATGGCCTGAAACGCATGGTCGAGAAGCAGGAAGATGTGTTCTATTACATCACCCTGATGAACGAGAACTATAGTCACCCCGGTCTGAAAGCAGGGCAGGAAGAGGGCATACTCAAAGGTCTTTATCTGCTGCAGCCATCCACGGTAAAGAAAGCCAAGCACAAGGTGCAGTTGATGGGTTCGGGCACAATTCTGCGCGAGGTCATCGCCGCCGCTGAACTACTCGAAAAGGACTGGGATATCGCCGCCGATATCTGGTCAGCGCCGTCGTTCACGTTGCTGGCACGCGATGGTCAGGATGCCGAACGCTGGAACCTGCTAAACCCGACAGCCAAGGCACCGCGCACGCCTTTTGTGACGCAAGCACTGCAAGCCTCGGAAGGTCCGGTGATCGCCGCAACTGACTACATGCGTACCTACGCAGATCAGATCCGTGCGTACATGCCAAAAGGGCGCCACTACAGAGTGCTCGGTACCGACGGTTTTGGTCGTTCCGATACGCGCGCCAAGCTCAGGGAATTTTTCGAGGTCAACCGTTACTTCGTGACTGTTGCCGCACTCAAGTCACTGGCTGACGCGGGCAGCATTGATGCATCTGTCGTCGCGAAAGCGGTGCAGAAGTACGGTATTGATCCTAACAAACCCAATCCTGTGCTTCAGTAATCCTGAAATATGAAGTAGTCGCGCCGCAGGCTTGCCAGCGGCGCTTGTCGTCAACAACAAGCAGTGCCTCGTCACTCACCGTCGGCGAGATACCTCCGCAAAAAGAAGTCGTGACATCACGGAGCAAGAAGATGAGTCAAATAGAAATCAAGGTGCCGGATATTGGCGATTTCAAGGAAGTCGAAGTCATCGAGTTGCTGGTCAAACCGGGCGACACGGTCAAGGCTGAGCAATCGCTGATCACCGTCGAATCCGACAAAGCCAGCATGGAGATACCCAGCAGCCACGCGGGCGTAGTGAAAGAGTTGAAGGTCAAGCTCGGTGACAAGGTCGCCGAGGGCTCACTGATTTTGCTTCTGGAAGCGTCAGAGGCCGGTGCAGCTGCCGCAGCGCCCGTAGCGGCTCCCGCCGCTGCGCCCGCTCCGGCATCAGTCACAGCACCGGCAGCAGTGATGCCAGCGGCTCCCGCTGCTCCTGCACCTGTCGCTGCCACCATACCCGCCGTCTCGGCCGCCACTACGCCTGAGGGGCAGCGCGCGCATGCATCACCGTCCGTGCGCAAGTTTGCTCGCGAACTAGGCGTCGATTTATCACGCGTAAATGGCACCGGGGCCAAAGGCCGTATCCTGCTCGAAGATGTGCAGGGTTTCGTCAAAGGCGTGATGTCAGGTTCCTCGGCCGCCCCAGTAGTTTCCGGAGGGGGCATCGGCATGTCGCTGCTACCCTGGCCTTCGCTGGATTTTTCCAAGTTTGGTCAGACCTCGCTCGAGCCGCTGTCACGCATCAAGAAAATCAGCGGCCCGAACCTGCACCGCAACTGGGTGATGATCCCGCATGTGACACAATTCGATCAGGCAGATATCACCGAGCTGGAAGCCTTCCGAAAGAGCGCCAACGAATCTCTGGCCAAGTCCGGCGTCAAGCTGACGATGCTCGCCTTTGTGATCAAGGCCAGTGTCGCTGCGCTTAAGAAATTCCCAGCATTTAATGCATCGCTCGACGCGAATGGCGAAAACCTCATTCTCAAGCATTATTACAACATCGGTTTTGCAGCTGACACACCGCAAGGACTGGTGGTGCCGGTCGTGAAGAACGCCGATCTGAAAGGCATTGCCGAGATCGCGAAAGAAATGGGCGAACTCTCCGCCCAGGCACGCGACGGCAAGTTAAAACCTGCAGACATGCAGGGCGCCAGCTTCACGATCTCTTCGCTCGGCGGCATTGGTGGCACGGCATTCACGCCTATCATCAATGCGCCGGAAGTCGCCATACTCGGCTTGTCGAAATCCGATATCAGGCCGGTCTGGGATGGCAAGCAATTCGTGCCGCGACTCATGCTTCCGTTGTCGCTGTCCTACGACCATCGCGTGATTGACGGTGCGCTCGGTGCGCGCTTCACCGTGTATCTCGCCGACGTGCTGGCAGATATGCGCAAGACACTGCTATAAGCGTTACGGAGCCAAACAATGAGCCAGATGGAAATCAAAGTCCCCGATATTGGCGATTTCAAAGAAGTCGAAGTCATCGAATTGCTAGTCAAACCGGGCGATACCGTCAAACCCGAACAGTCGCTGATTACGGTGGAGTCCGACAAAGCGAGTATGGAGATACCGAGCAGCCATGCGGGCGTTGTCAAAGAGCTCAAGGTCAAGTTGGGGGACAAAGTCGCAGAAGGTTCTCTGATCCTGTTGCTGGAAGCGAGCGACGCCAGTGTTCCAGTCGCGGCTGCATCCTCATCCGCAGCTTCATCATCGGCATCAGCGCCTGCCGCGCCGATGCCCTCGGCGTCCGCAGCGCCTGCGCCTGTTGCTGCCAGCTTCGGTGGTCATGCCGATATCGAATGCGACACGCTGGTGCTGGGTGCCGGTCCCGGTGGCTACACCGCAGCTTTTCGTGCGGCCGATCTGGGTCAGCGCGTGGTGCTGGTCGAGCGCTATGCATCGCTCGGCGGTGTCTGTCTGAACGTGGGCTGCATTCCGTCCAAAGCCTTGCTGCATGCAGCCAAGGTCATTACCGAAGCAGAAGAGATGTCGCACTTCGGCATAAAAATGTCCAGGCCCGAGATCGATATCAATGCACTGCGCGGCTGGAAAGAGAGCGTGATCAAGAAGCTGACCGGCGGACTCTCCGGTCTGGCCAAGGCGCGCAAGGTACAGGTCGTGCAGGGCAAGGGTGGTTTCACCTCGCCGAACATGCTCAGCGTGGAGACTGCAGAGGGTACGAAGACCATCGCTTTCAAGAATGCGATCATCGCTGCAGGTTCATCGGTCGCGAAGATTCCCGGGTTTCCGTATGACGATCCGCGTCTGGTGGATTCCACCGGCGCGCTTGAACTGCGACAGATCCCCAAGCGCATGCTGGTGATCGGCGGCGGCATCATCGGTCTGGAAATGGCTTGCGTGTATGACGCGCTCGGCGCAAAAGTCAGCGTGGTTGAATTCGCCGATGGCCTGATCCCGGCGGCTGATCGCGATATCGTCAAGCCGCTGCACAAGCGCATTGAAAAGCGCTATGAGGCGATCATGCTCAAAACCAAGGTCACCAAGCTCGAAGCGCGTGCAAATGGTCTGCTAGCGACGTTTGAAGGAGAGAATGCGCCAGCAGAGCCGCAGATGTATGACATGGTGTTGCTGGCAGTAGGCCGCCGTCCGAATGGCAAAGAGATCGCCGCCGAGAAGGCAGGCGTAATCGTCAACGAACGCGGTTTCATCCCTGTCGACAAGCAGCAGCGCACCAACGTTTCGAATATCTTTGCGATTGGCGACATCTGCGGCGACCCAATGCTCGCGCACAAGGCCACCAATGAAGCTAAGGTTGCCGCTGAAGTCATCGCCGGCCACAAAGTCGCATTCGATGCAATGACCATTCCCTCGGTCGCCTATACCGATCCAGAGATCGCATGGATGGGCGTGACAGAAGCCGAAGCCAAGGCCAAAGGCATTCCCTTTGAAAAAGCCAGCTTCCCCTGGGCCGCGTCAGGTCGCGCACTGGCGATGGGTCGCGATGATGGTGTCACCAAACTGCTGCAGAGATGGGCTTGGGGAGTATTACGGATTTGTATATTCCGCAAAAAAAATAAAATTTACTCTGTTTGGAATGACGGCCAGCCTCGTGCTGGCCGTTTTTTTTGTATTCCGGATCTACTACTTTAACGTTTATCTGGATCAATTTGTTTTGCGTATTTACTTACTCAATTGGGATCTCGTATTGATGCCGATCTGGCCGGATGATTCGTGCTGCATGTTTTTGATGGTTACGGAGGGGCTGGTTTGAAAGAGAAATTTATCGTCAGATCGGATGCTAATTATTTGAGTATCTTGAAAGAAATTGGCAAGCTTGGCGAATTGCGTGTAGAAAAAGTCGAGAAACAAAAAAATAATGTCTCGGTAGTGACCTTCCGCGAGCGAACCTTTGGTGAGTGGTTGAAAGAGAAATTTTCGTCGGATAAATCGGCTTCCAGGAAAGCTCGGGAAGAAGTGTTTAAAGCGCTAGTGCCCTTAATAGGAAATTCGCGCTGTTCCGATCAATTACTCCAAAACTTACGCGATCGATTAAATCATGATGTTGGTATTAGCGGTCGTGCATTAAGACGAGACTATACGCCTGTCGACGCGGGGAGGAGGGCTAAACCCTTGCAGGGTGGGACAACTGTTGCAATCTCCAAAGGCAATAGTGTTCAGGTCCTCCAGGGTGATCCGGCAAAAATCAAATGTAGCCACGCTGTGCTGCAAACTTCGACAGCCATAACTGAGGCATCACACCATCCCAAACTTCAAGACGTGCAGAAGAGATTACAAAACTTTGTCAACGCGGATCCGAATCCGCCGCACCAATCGCGAGACCAACCGATTTGGGTAGGAATAATCAACAAACCTTTCAAGGTCGATGTTGCAGCAACCTCCTGGAACTGTATAACGGATCTGCGGCTGCCAGAACTAGGGACTAATCAGGCGGAGATTTCAGAAGAGACTTTAGAGAATTTGGTGGTAAAAGCAGTAGGAGACCAATCGGGGGCGGTGGTGATCGAAGTCATTCCTGATCATCTTGAGGAGCACCATGGGGAAAAATCCCGTAGCTATACTGATAGCGGGCTGCAATCGCAGATCAGGGCGGCCACTCAGTTGGTTGCCAAAGCTAAAAAAGACAAAAAAGATCTGGTGATCACCTTCGCCTGCAAAGATGTGTCCGTATTGAGCCGAATGAAAGATATCGTCAGGCTCGGTACTACTTTGAAGATTGGCGCAATCAAGTAAGATGGAATAGAAATCGTCTGAGGGTGAAGGCTCTCATCAAAAATTCATTCGCACATCAGCTTATGAAGACGCACGCGCTTTGACAATCACTGTCGACAGCATGTCCAGCATTTGATCAATCTCAGCCTTCGTCACAGTCAACGCCGGCATAAATCGCAATAGCTCCGGACGCGGTGAATTCAGCAGCAGCCCGGCGGGTTCCAGATCACGAGCGATCTCAACAATCTTGCCGCCGATCGGCGATCCCAGCTTCAACGCGCGTAGCAGTCCTTCGCCACGCTCGCCTTCCAGGCCGTGCTTGTCACATAGCTTCAGCAAGCCTTGCTTCAGATATTCACCCTTGTCGATTACTGATTGCAGGAATCCTGGCTTCAGCAGTTCTTCTAGTACTGCGATGCCCACCGCAGTCATCAGCGGATTACCGTTGTAGGTGCCGCCCTGATCGCCGGGTTCGAACACGGCGACGGCTTCCGTGCACAGCAGCGCCGCCAGTGGCACGCCACCGCCGATGCCTTTGCCGAGTGTCATGACGTCGGGCTCGATATCGGACAGCTGATAGGCAAATAGCTTGCCGGTGCGGCCCATGCCGGCCTGCACCTCATCGACGATCAGCAGCAGACTGTGTTTTTTGGTCAGCGCTCGCAGACCCTGCATGAATTCGCGGGACGCCGGTATCACGCCGCCTTCGCCTTGCACGGGCTCCAGCATCACGGCAACCGTCTTATCTGTGATTAGCGCTTCGACACTGGACAGATTATTCAGTTCGGCTTTGGGAAAGCCTGGTACCTGCGGCGCGAACATCGTGTCCCATCCGGCCTTGCCAGAAGCCGACATGGTGGCGAGTGTGCGGCCGTGGAAGCTGTGATCAAAGGTGATGATCTCGTAGCGGTTTTCACCTGCCGGATTCTTGTGAATCTTGCCCCATTTGCGCGCGAGCTTGATCGCGCCTTCATTCGCCTCCGCACCGCTGTTCGCAAAGAATACCCGATCAAAGCAGGAGTAATGCGTGAGCATTGACGCCAGTTGTATCGACGGCTCGTTATAGAACGCCGGTGAGGGATTGATGACTTTTTTTGCCTGCGCGGTCAGCGCCTCCTGTATGCACTGAGGCGAGTGACCGAGGCAGTTGACTGCCCAGCCCTGGAGCCAGTCCAGATAACGCTTGCCATGATGGTCGGTGAGCCACATGCCGTCGCCCTCCGTGAAAACAAGTGGCGGCCGGTTGGTGATGTACAGCAGCGCGTTGGTGTCGTACTGCTCAAAAGTCTTGGCGAGGGCTTCGGGCTTGTTCATGGATCAGGCGGTCGCAGTGGCGAGGTCGGCTTCAGAGGTAAAGGAATCAGCGAAGAATTCTTCTTCGGGCAGCTTGCAATCGGCAACAAAATCACGTTGTGCGGCGTCGACCATCAGCGGGGTGCCGCACGCATAGACCTGATGGCCTGACAGATCAGGCAGATCGTGCATCACCGCCTTGTGCACGAAACCGCTGCGGCCATTCCACGCGTCATCGGGCTGTGCATCCGAGATGACAGGCACATAACGGAAGTTGGGCAGTGTGGCGGCCCATTCCTCGCACAACGTGTGCATGTACAGATCTTTCGGACGGCGGCCACCCCAGTACAGTGTGATCGGGCGGGTGGACTTCAGGTGTAACCAATGTTCGACCAGTGCCTTGATCGGCGCAAAGCCCGTGCCCGAAGCGAGCAGCACGATGGGCTTGTCGGACTCTTCCCGCAGGAAGAAGGTACCCATGGGCCCTTCAAAGCGCAGGATGTCTTTTTCTTTCAGTGTGCCGAATACCTGATCGGTGAACAGGCCGCCGGGCATGTGGCGGATGTGCAGGCTCAGCAGTTCATCCGAATGCGGTGCATTCGCCATACTGTAGCTGCGGCGCTTGCCATCCTTGAGCATGAACTCGATATATTGCCCTGCTTTGTATTGCATGCGCTCGGTGGCGGGCAGTTGCAGGGACATGATGATCACGTCGTCGGTGACGCGTTCTAGTTTGGCAATACGCGAGGGCAGCTTCTTGATCGGAAAATCACCCACGCCCAGCACTTCCCGCGCTTCGATCGTGATATCGGATTTGGGCATCGCGCAGCAGAATAGGGTGTGTCCGATCGTCTGGTCGGCAGCGGACAGCGCGCGTTCCTGATGCGGGCCCAGTTCGACGTCGCCGGACAGCAGCTTGCCTTTGCAGCTGCCGCAGGCGCCGTTTTTGCAGCCATAAGGCAAGCCGACGCCGGCACGAATAGCGGCGGCCAGCACGGATTCACCGGCCTCGCAGCTGAACTGTCGGCCGCTGGGAGTAACGCTTACCTGGAAAGTCATACAATCTCGCGGATGAAAAATAATGTGTTGAATGCGGTATCACCCATGGCATCACGCAGGCCGCGACTATTGGTCATTGGCTGCGGCGATGTCGGCATGCGGCTCTTGCCCTTGCTGCGCGACCGGTTTCAGATCATTGCCGTCACCAGCCAGCCATCACGATTGCCCGAACTCAGGGCAGCGGGCGCATTGCCGGTGGTCGCCAATCTGGATGATCGAGACAGCCTGCATCGCCTGAAAGCGCTGGCCGGAACCGTCGTTCATCTTGCTCCGCCACCTTCCGAGGGCGAGCTGGACCGTCGCACGCGCAATCTAATCACTATTTTACCCCGACAGGCAACGGTCGTTTATGTCAGTACCACTGGGGTGTATGGCGATTGCAAGGGAGCTTTCTTCGACGAGACCCGGCCAGTCGCGCCGGTCAATGCCCGTGCGAAGCGGCGCGTGGATGCTGAGCGCGTGCTGCGTCGTTGGGCGCTGCGCAATGGGGGCAAGCTCTCGATTTTGCGCGTACCGGGCATTTACGCAGCGGATCGGTTGCCGCTGGACCGGTTGAAGCAGGGTACGCCGACGTTGATGGCTGATGATGACGTATACACCAATCACATTCACGCCGATGATCTGGCGCAGATCATTGCAATAGCGCTATTTCGTGCGCAGCCTCAGCGCGTGTATCACACGGTGGACGATTCCGACCTGAAGATGGGCGAGTATTTTGAACAAGTGGCCAAAGCCTTCGGCTTGCCATCCCCACCGCGTTTGCCGCGCGTCGAGCTGGCCGCCCGGGTGTCGCCGATGCTGCTGTCGTTCATGTCAGAGTCGCGCCGGCTGTCCAACATCCGGATGAAAACCGAGCTGGGTGTGCGGCTGCGCTGGTCGACCGTCAGCGATCTTCTGGCAAGCCTGCACTGATGGCAGATTTCATTCCGTCGACCCAGGATTTTGCAGGTAGTTTCGTGATATCCCGTATCACTGCGGCGCGCGCATAGAGATCAGCAAAGTCCGGCGACGGCGCTTGCCGAAAGCCGATCACCACCACATTCCCCTGATGAACCTCGGGTAGCGAGATCACGACATCGAACGCGCTGCAGATGGCACGCAGGTTGCGCTGGTAACTGGGATGATCTCCAAACAGGTTAATGGTCGCTACGCCCTCACGCGTCAGGCAGCGCGCACAGGCGCGATAAAACTCGGGGGTATCGAGCACCGGACCGCGTGCGGTAGCGTCATACAGATCGATCTGCAGCACATCGATGGTGCCGTGGTTGGCGCGGTCTTCCACGAAGTCGCCTGCATCGCCTTCGATGATCTCGAGCAGGTCATCCGCGATTGGCAGTTTGAACATCGAATGACAGATATCGATCACCGAGGGATTCAGCTCGACGGCGGTCACGGGGGATTTGGGATACCAGCGGCGGCAAAATTTAGTCAGCGCCGCTGCGCCCAGACCCAGCTGAACGATACGCGAGGGCTGGTCGATGAATAGCATCCAGGCCATCATCTGCTGTGCATACTCCAGTTCAATCCAGTCTGGCTTACGCATGCGCATGGCACCCTGTATCCATTCGGTGCCAAAGTGCAAGTAGCGCACACCATCCTGCTCGGACAGCGTGACCGGCGCGAAGCGAGGCTTGCGTTGGGTGGTTCTTTTCTGCGGAGAGGCGGCGTTCTTGCGCATGAAGGTTCAGTAAACAAGCGGGCGAAATGAATGGCTAGCCTCGCAAAGACAGCCACTGTACTAGCTTTTGCTCGAAAGAGAGTTGTGCATTGGCCGGTGAGGAAGAAGGCAGTACCAGCGTCTCAAAGCCTGCTTCTGCAAACCATGGCGCGAAGCGCCCGGCGGTCTTGCCGTTAAAGGCGATGCGACGCAATGCAGGGTAATCCTGCTGCAGGACGGAGAAATTTGCTGCTTGTGCACGCCGTATCGATGCATCGAGACTGCCTTTACGCTCGCAGGCCGCGATCACATCCCACAGGCCGATGTGATGCGAGATAAGTCGTTCCAGTCTGAGGTCATAAGGCAGCGATGGAAGATCTTCATTCAGTACTGCCGATAGCAGCGGCCAGAACTGGTTGCGGGGGTGCGCGTAGTACTGGCCTGCCGCGAGTGAGGCCGTGCCGGGAAAGCTGCCGAGAATCAGCAGCTGCGTATCGGCGCTCATCACCGGGGGAAAACCGCTCAGCAAAGGTGGGTACGTCTGGGACATCCGTGTATTGTAGGACGGGTGTTCAGACGCGCTAAAATCACGTGCCGATAAAAATAATCTGAGAGACCACACACATGACCCATCCCATCGTTCTCGTCACGGGCGGCAGCCGGGGCATAGGCGCTGCCATCGCGATCATGGCCGCGCAGCGCGGCTATGACGTCGCCTTCAGCTACCAGAGCAATGCGAAAGCCGCTGAAGAAGTGGCACACAAAATCCGCGCCACCGGCCGCAAGGCGCTCGCCACGCAGGCCGATGTCTCAGTGGAGGCCGATGTGCTGCGCTTGTTCACGACCGTGGATCAGCAGATGGGCCGGCTGGATGCGCTGGTCAATAATGCCGGCATGCTGGAAAAGCAGACACGGCTAGATCAGATGGATGTGGGCCGCTGGAACCGCGTGCTAGGCGCCAATGTGATCGGTACGTTCTTGTGCGCCAAAGAAGCGGTGTTGCGCATGTCGACCCAACACGGCGGCAAGGGCGGAACGATCGTGAATATTTCATCGGCCGCATCGCGTTTGGGTTCGCCGAATGAATTCATCGACTATGCCGCTGCAAAGGGCGCCGTCGATTCCATGACCATCGGTCTTGCCAAGGAAGTCGCGACCGAAGGCATACGCGTGAACGCGATCCGGCCCGGACTGATCTATACCGATATTCATGCCAGCGCCGGCGAACCGGGTCGCGTCGATCGCGCGAAGGTGGGCGTGCCGATGCAGCGCGGCGGTACTGCCGATGAAGTGGCCGAGGCAGCGCTGTGGCTGATGTCGGAACAATCGTCGTATGTCACGGGGACGATGCTGGATGTGGCGGGGGGACGGTAGTTTCTGCCTTAGTACCTTTCTCTTTAGGCCGCTGGTGGCGTTGGCAGTGACTTGACCTACGCCTGTACTGTCTGCGCTAATACGGTCTTGCGATCGACCTAAGGAGACAGGTTCTTAACGCTTCGCCAGTATATTTGTCGCATTAATCCCGCATCTGTCAGGAGGGACCGACACCAAGGTCCGATACCAATCCGGTATACATTTTGTTGGCATGCCCGAAATTTATACTATCTTTGTACCATCCATATACCGTCAGTTTAAAGAAATGAACTATATCTCCGACTCCAGGCACTCAAATTTTGCCGCCTGATCAGTGACTCTTCCAGGGCGGTGCCGATCAACGAAACGCGCCCAAAGAAAGAGTGTCATGTCCAATTCCATCCCCTCGACGCCGCGCCGCCATTCTCAATCCGAGACAGACCCAGACACAGACACAGACACGAGCAGTCTCGTCAGCTCGACTTCTTCCAGCGAACAGGACAGTGCTTCATCGGACGGTTCAGTACAACCGGAGGACGCGCCGGTAGTAAGTACGCGACAAGCTAGCGATAGAGATCCGAGAACGTCCGCCACGGATGATGCCAGCCAAAGCGCGACATCCCAAGCCACCATGACGTCGTCGACACCCACCGTAAAAAAGAGGCAGACCGGAGACGAAAAAAGAGCGCTATACGGTCAGGCCCGAAACTTGACTGCTTACCAACGCAGTGTCCATGTCGGTCAAGGGAACCAGTTTGAAAAAATGATCACCGCAGACGGCAAGCTCACTTTCAGGAGATCAAAAAAACTTAAAGTGGGCGATCTCATTGCTTGGTTGCGAACCTCGCCGGCTTCTTTGCGCGAAATTGAAATCCATGAGGGGGTTCGCTATTCCGAGTTGAGAGCGCTGCTGCAAATCCTTCAAGGTTGCAAAACAATTACTAAACTAACTTTTTTTTGCAGTGAGCTACAAGATAGTGGGGCGGCAGTGTTGGCGGAGGCTTTGAAAGTTAATACAACGCTCACTGAGCTTAGTCTTATCGGGGATTACATCGGTCCGGATGGCGCAGCAGCACTGGCGGAAGCTCTTAAGGGTAATACCGCTCTTAAAACGTTTCGGCTTACCAGCAACCATTTTGGTGGGCTTGGCTTTGAAGCATTGGGAGAGGCCCTGAAAGTCAATACAACGCTTACCACACTGAATCTTGATGACAATAAATGGTCTAATCTTTGGCACAAGCGTGGCGACGGACCTGATCCGTTCTTGCCACGCGGCGCAAAAGCGTTGGCGGAGGGCCTTAAATTTAATAAAACGCTCAGGAAGCTCAGCCTTGAAGGGAATAATATTTCTGGGGATGGCGCAAAAGCGTTGGCGGAGGGCCTTAAATTTAATAAAACGCTCATGAAGCTCAGCCTTGCACGTAATAATATTTCTGGGGATGGCGCAAAAGCACTGACGGAAGCGCTTGAACTCAATACAGCCCTCACTGAGCTTAACCTTGACGATAATAGTTTTGGTCAAGAAGGTGCAGCGGCGCTGTCGAAAGCTCTCAAAGTCAATAAAACGCTGAAAACGCTTTGGTTTAACAAAAACATGCTTGGATCCAAGGGCGCGGTAGCACTGGCGGATAGTTTGCTAGTCAATAAGGTGCTCACCAGGCTTGAACTCGGAGTAAATGGTATAGGTGCTGAGGGCATGAAAGCGCTGGCGGCTTCTCTACAGGTCAATACGACGCTCACCACGGTTAATCTTGAGTTAAACGATATCGGCGACGACGGCGTCAAAGCCCTGGCGGATGTGTTTGAGGTCAACAAAACGCTGATTGCGCTCAACCTGGAGCGGAATGATATACGCTGCCGCGGTGCCGAGGTGCTAGCAGATGCTCTGGAACACAATATGGCGCTTTCGACGCTTAACTTGTGGAAAAAAGGTGGTCACCTGTTCGGGGGCCACGAGTTAGGGTGGAGTGCTTCGAATGAGTTTGTGCATATGGAAGAAAGACTCAATGCAATATTGGAAAGGAATCGGCAACATAAGCTACCCTATGCGCAAGCCAGCCTCGCTCTGCTTGCGAAGTATAGCCCTGTGCTCAAGGACGTACCTGCAGACCTGATCTCAGTATTAGCTGAGCAACTGCCTAATGAGGTTGTAGCGGTTTTTGAGCAAGAATGGAGAGATGCTTTTCGCGTTCCACCGCCTCCAATCATCACCACGACTACGAACACGACTTCCACCACCACAACGACCACCACTACGAGAAATGACACGGCTGTCCCCAACATGCTGACCACTTCACCCACCGTGCTCGTCACCGACATGCCCTCTGCAACTTCGATAATTGCTACGCCAACGGCCACCGCAGATGAAATCAAGGCACTGCTTGCCGATCCCAATCCGGTCGTGGCCTTGTCCCGCTGGATAGACGGACACGCGAATCCGGCTGCTGCGCTCAACTGGGTTGACCCTTCCAACGGTTATACCTTGCTGCATCACGCGATAGCAGCGCAACAAGTCGCTGTTGTACAGAGTCTTATGGGGCGTGGCATTGATCTTAAGAAGGCTGATCACAACAACCAGACTGCAGCGCAACTGGCAAAAAATCAAGCGGACTCTATCTCTAGCCAGACGGTAGCTGCGATAGCAGCATTGTTTAAGTAAGCAGAGGACAATCTGACTTTTCTGGAATGAACATCGTGAAGTAGCACGGAAAAAATTTGCAGCCGGGTTCGGTTCATTTGTTGGGCGCTTGACCGGCTTTATTGCCGCGTTGCCCGGCACGATCTGATTAAAGTACTGGCCGTATCGCGCCGAGCGACAGCGGTATCCAGCCGATCTGCGCTTTCACAATGCCTGTCATCCGACATATCGTTCCGGTGATATCTACACCATTCCCTCGCGCAAGGTGCAAAGCTCGCGCAGTTCTGTGACATTCGGGTGCGACTCGGAGGCATCATCCTGTAGGTGCGAGCCCTAAGGATTGAACATTCGTGTTTTCGTCCCCAATGCCTGCAGCAGCCGTGCGGTTTCTTTTGCTAGCATGCGCCGAACGAACGCTCATGCAGAGAGCCGTAGAGCAGCAAGATGCGCGGCGGCAATGCTGATGAAATGACGTGAGCGATACGGTGGCTGATGTCGGAACAATCGTCGTATGTCACGGGGACGATGCTGGATGTGGCGGGGGGACGGTAGTTTGCCAGCTGACGTTTGCGTACAAGATTCAGACTGCGCGTTTTAAGGCGATGCCGCCAAAGTCCAGGGGTTAATGACGGCTATCCCGCATCCACCAAAATCATCCGCGTTTCGAGTGGCCACGGCGGCCTGATTGACTCGGGCAATCGCAGCAATCTGGCAGTCGAATTGACTGATCGGTCTTGCTGCAGCTCGCCGCTCTGCGGCAATGACAGCGTAAGCGCTGGCTGCTGAGCGATCGAAAGCGAGTATGCGGTCACGGAAGTCTTCATTGAGAATGGCCTCGATCGCTGTAGAGAGTGAGCTGCGCCGTTTTCCTGCAGGCAGAAGTGCGACACTGTGCCGTAACTCGGCTTCGCCCACAGTGGTGAAATATAGCTTTGCACCCTCTTGGTC
>RGFZ01000053.1 GCA_010024875.1 Oxalobacteraceae bacterium
CGTGGTCAACGTGACCAATCGTGCCCACATTCACGTGCGGTTTGGTCCGCTCAAACTTGCCTTTTGCCATGATTATTTTTCCTTCAAAAAGAACGATTTGCTGTGTTTATGCGTCGTCGATCGCGGCCTCCTGTTCAGGAGGCCGCCCCTTTATTTGTTGATTACTTGGCCTTGGAACTGATGATTGCGTCAGTGACGTTCTTCGGCGCTTCGGCGTAGTGCTTGAACTCCATCGTGTAGGTTGCACGTCCTTGCGTCGCGGACCGTAGCGAGGTCGAGTAACCGAACATTTCCGACAGGGGTACTTCAGCGCGAATGATCTTGCCGCCGCCGCCAGGGATTTCGTCCATACCCTGAACCATGCCGCGACGCGACGAGAGATCACCCATCACGGTGCCGGCATAGTCTTCCGGCGTTTCGACTTCAACCGCCATCATAGGCTCGAGCAACACGGGACTGGCCTTGCGGCAGCCATCCTTGAACGCCATCGAGGCCGCCATGCGGAATGCATTTTCATTCGAGTCCACATCGTGGTACGAACCAAAGAACAGCGTCACCTTGACGTCGACCACCGGATAACCGGCCAGAACACCAGAAGGAAGGGTCTCTTCGACGCCTTTCTCGACCGCCGGGATGTATTCACGAGGCACGACGCCGCCCTTGATGGCGTCAACGAACTCGAAGCCCTTACCGGGTGCTTGTGGCTCGATCTTGAGCACGACGTGGCCGTATTGACCGCGACCGCCGGACTGTTTGACGAACTTGCCTTCGATCTCTTCGCAAACCTTGCGAATGGTTTCGCGGTAAGCAACCTGCGGCTTGCCGACGGTTGCCTCCACGTTGAACTCGCGGCGCATACGATCAACAATGATCTCGAGGTGCAGTTCGCCCATGCCCGAGATAATCGTCTGACCCGATTCTTCATCAGTGCGGACGCGGAACGACGGATCTTCTTGCGCCAAACGGTTCAGCGCGAGGCCCATCTTCTCTTGGTCGGCCTTGGTCTTCGGTTCAACAGCCTGAGAGATCACGGGCTCGGGGAAGATCATGCGCTCGAGCGTGATGACCGCATTCGGATCGCACAGTGTGTCGCCGGTGGTCGCTTCTTTCAGGCCGACCGCAGCGGCGATATCACCGGCGCGGACTTCCTTGATCTCTTCGCGCTGATTTGCGTGCATCTGCAGAATCCGACCGACGCGCTCTTTCTTGCCCTTGACGGGGTTGAAAATCGTGTCACCCGAATTCACGACGCCGGAGTACACACGGAAGAAAATCAGCTGGCCGACGAACGGATCGGTCATGATCTTGAACGCAAGCGCCGCGAATTTCTCGTTGTCTTCCGCCTTGCGCGAAGCCGGCTGCTCGTTCTCGTCCGTGCCCGTGACCGGAGGAATATCGGTCGGCGCCGGCAGGTATTCGATCACTGCATCAAGCATGGCCTGCACGCCCTTGTTCTTGAACGCGGTGCCGCACATCATGGGAACGATTTCGCCACCGATCGTACGTAGACGCAACGCAGTCTTGATGTCTTCCTCGGAGAGATCGCCCTCTTCGAGGTATTTGTTCATCAGTTCTTCATTGGCCTCAGCAGCTGCTTCAACCATTTTCTCGCGCCACTCAGTAGCGATGTCCGCCAACTCGGCAGGAATGTCGCGGTAGTCGAATTTCATGCCCTGAGAAGCATCATCCCAGATGATGGCTTTCATTTTTACCAGATCAATCACACCGGCAAAATTGTCCTCCGCACCAATAGGCACCTGAATCGGTACAGGATTGGCCTTCAGGCGAGTGCGCATCTGTTCGTAAACTTTGAAAAAGTTGGCGCCAGTGCGGTCCATCTTGTTCACGAAGGCCAAACGCGGCACCTTGTACTTGTTGGCCTGACGCCAGACCGTCTCTGATTGAGGCTGCACACCGCCCACTGCGCAATACACCATGCAGGCGCCATCGAGAACGCGCATCGAGCGCTCCACCTCGATGGTGAAATCGACGTGACCCGGGGTATCGATAATATTGATGCGATGCTCGGGGAAGTTGTTGGCCATGCCCTTCCAAAAGCATGTGGTCGCAGCAGAGGTGATGGTAATGCCGCGCTCTTGTTCCTGCTCCATCCAGTCCATGGTCGCGGCGCCATCGTGCACCTCGCCGATCTTGTGATTAACACCGGTGTAGTAAAGGATGCGCTCGGTCGTGGTGGTCTTTCCGGCGTCAATGTGAGCAGAAATACCGATGTTGCGGTAACGCTCAATGGGAGTCTTGCGGGCCATAATTGAATCCTAAGATTGCTAAATAAACGAAACCGAGCGCCTCTGAAAACAGGTGAGCACCCGGCTTTTCGTTGATTTGGGGCAGGCTCATTCGGCCAGCCCCAGCTATTAGAAGCGGAAGTGCGAGAACGCCTTGTTCGCTTCTGCCATGCGGTGCACCTCGTCGCGCTTCTTCATCGCGCCACCGCGACCTTCGGCTGCCTCAAGTAATTCACCAGCCAGACGCTGCGGCATGGATTTCTCGCTGCGCTTGTTGGCCGCTTCACGCAGCCAGCGCATCGAGAGCGCCATGCGACGAACCGGACGAACCTCAACGGGCACCTGGTAGTTGGCGCCACCGACACGACGAGATTTGACCTCGACCATCGGCTTACAGTTGCTGATGGCCGCGGTAAAAACTTCTAGCGGATCTTTGCCGCTCTTGGTCTGAATGTGTTCGAACGCTCCGTAGATGATGTTCTCGGCGACCGATTTTTTACCGGACAGCATCAGAACGTTCACGAACTTGGCGACATCGACATTGCCGAATTTCGGATCGGGCAAAATCTCGCGCTTGGGAACTTCACGACGACGTGGCATTGCTTTTCCTTTCTCTCTTCAGTTGGCGGGAGCCTTGTCTCTTCCGCCGCGGACAACCATCAGACTGTCCACTTACTCGACCTTCCGGTCGACTCATTCTGCACAATACGCGCAGAGATAGGTTATTAACGCTGACGAATGACTGGCTGGTTATTTCGCAGCAGCTTTGCCGCGCTTGGCGCCGTACTTTGAGCGCGCCTGCTTGCGGTCCTTGACACCCTGAGTATCGAGAGAGCCGCGAACCATGTGATAACGAACACCCGGCAAGTCTTTCACACGACCACCACGAATCAGCACAACGCTGTGCTCCTGGAGGTTGTGGCCTTCACCGCCGATGTACGAGATCACCTCGAAACCGTTGGTCAGGCGCACCTTGGCGACCTTACGCAGCGCCGAGTTCGGCTTCTTCGGGGTCGTGGTGTACACGCGGGTGCAAACGCCGCGTTTTTGCGGGCTATTCTGCAGTGCGGGTGATTTGCTCTTCACGCGCACTGAAGTGCGCGGTTTGCGAATCAGTTGGCTAATGGTTGGCATCGGTCTAAATCCAACAAAATTACTGCAATAACAAAACCCCCGGACTCGCCGAGGGAGCGCATTCCGCATAAACGACCGTGAAACGGCGCTCATGCGCAGCAGGCATAGGGGAAAGCGAAGCAGGGACTGCAAAACAGACCAAAGAACGCTTAAGCCCGAGCGAGCTTAAATTCGAGAACTCGCGAGTATAAACCCCGCTAGTCACTGCGTCAACTCAAGGAAAATCGGGTAAGGCTGTCACTTGCCGCACTCCGCAATTATCAAAAATAAAACAGCCCCGGCGCTCCGGGGCTGTTTTTCTTTTATTGCAACCCGACTCAGGCTTCGCCGCCGAGGTCTCCCGAAGCAGTTTCCTCGGCTTCCTGCAGAGCGCGGGCGGCCTCGGCCTGCAGCATCGCTGCGCGCTCCTCGGCCTCCCAGTGCTCTTTCTCCTTGCGGGCACGGTGATACGCCAGACCGGTGCCAGCCGGGATCAGGCGACCAACGATGACGTTTTCCTTCAGGCCGCGCAAACCATCCTTCTTGCCCATGATCGCCGCCTCGGTCAGGACACGAGTGGTTTCCTGGAAGGATGCTGCAGAGATGAAGGAATCCGTGGACAGCGATGCCTTCGTGATACCGAGCAGCACGTTCTCGTGCGTTGCAGTACGTTTGTTCTCCGCAGTAACGCGATCATTCTCATCCAGCAACTCCGAACGCTCAACCTGCTCGCCCGGTATGTAGTTGGTATCGCCGGCATCGACCACCTGCACGCGGCGCAACATCTGACGCACGATTACTTCGATGTGCTTGTCGTTGATCTTCACACCCTGCAGACGATAAACATCCTGAACTTCGTCAACGATGTAACGAGCCAGTGCTTCGATACCTAGCAGACGGAGAATATCCTGAGGATCAGCCGGTCCATCGACGATCATCTCGCCTTTGTTCACCACCTGTCCGTCGTGTACCAGGACCTGCTTGTCCTTGGTAATCAGGAACTCGTGCTTGTTGCCATCCATGTCGGTAATTTCGAGACGCTGCTTGCCCTTGGTCTCCTTGCCGAAAGCAACGGTACCTGTGACTTCAGCGAGCATACCGGCATCTTTCGGCGAGCGCGCCTCGAACAATTCGGCCACTCGCGGCAGACCACCAGTAATGTCTCGGGTTTTCTGTGATTCGGTTGGGATACGTGCGAGCACTTCACCCACGGACACTTGCTGACCATCTTTCACAGTGATCAGTGCGCCGACCTGGAAGCCAATGGTCACTGCGTGCTCGGTGCCAGCGATCTTCACTTCCTGACCCTGCTCGTTGAGCAGCTTCACCTGGGGCCGCAGTGCCCGACCACCGGCGCTGCGGCGCTTCGCATCGATAACCACCAGCGTCGACAGGCCGGTGACTTCGTCGATCTGCTTGGCGACCGTTGAACCTTCTTCGACGTTCTCGAATTTCACGGTACCGGCATACTCGGTAATGATCGGACGCGTCAACGGATCCCAATTGGCCAGTGCGGTACCCGCCTTGATGGTCTGACCGTCTTTCACGATCAGTGTAGCTCCATAAGGTACCTTGTGACGTTCACGCTCACGACCATGGTCGTCAGTGATCAACACTTCGCCAGATCGCGAAATCACGATCTGATCACCCTTGCCATTGGTCACGTAGCGCATGGTCGCGGTAAAGCGCACATTACCGTTCGATTTTGCTTCAACTGACGAAGCCACTGCTGCTCGCGATGCCGCGCCACCAATATGGAACGTACGCATGGTTAGCTGAGTACCCGGCTCACCGATCGACTGCGCGGCGATCACACCGACGGCTTCGCCAACGTTCACCATGCTGCCGCGACCCAGATCGCGCCCGTAGCAGCGGGCACAGAGACCATAGCGGGTGTCGCAGGTCAGTGGCGTGCGGACTTTCACTTCATCTATACCCAGACGCTCGATCTCCTCGACCGCGTCCTCATCTAGAAGCGTGCCAGCCTCGTACAACGTTGCCTGACTGTCTGGATCGATAACGTCGGTGGCAGCAACGCGGCCAAGTATGCGATCGCGCAAAGCTTCGATGACTTCACCACCTTCGACCAACGCCTTCATCGATGCGCCGTTCGACGTACCACAATCATCTTCAACCACGACCAGATCTTGCGTCACGTCGACCAGACGACGGGTTAGATAACCGGAGTTTGCAGTCTTCAGCGCAGTGTCGGCCAGACCCTTACGAGCGCCGTGCGTCGAGATGAAGTACTGCAGAACATTCAGTCCTTCGCGGAAGTTCGCCGTAATCGGCGTCTCGATGATCGAGCCATCAGGCTTCGCCATCAGACCACGCATACCGGCCAGCTGCCGAATCTGCGCTGCCGAACCCCGCGCGCCGGAGTCGGCCATCATGTAGATCGCGTTGAACGATTCCTGCGTGCCCTTGCTGCCGTCACGCTTGGTCACGCCCTCGACCTTGAGTTGCTCCATCATGGCCTTGCCGACTTCATCGCCGGCCTTACCCCAGATATCGACCACCTTGTTGTAACGCTCGCCGGCGGTCACAAGACCTGACGAGTACTGCTGTTCGATCTGCTTGACTTCTTGTTCGGCCGCAGCGATCAGGGTTGCTTTTTGCGGCGGCACCAGCATATCGTCGACGCAGATCGAAATGCCAGCGCGTGTAGCCAGACGGAAGCCTGATTGCATCAGCTGATCGGCAAACACTGCGGTAGCGCGCAAGCCGCATTTGCGGAAGGAGATGTTGATCAACTTGGAGATCTCTTTCTTCTTCAGCGTACGGTTGATTGCCGAGAAAGGCAGTCCTTTGGGAAGAATTTCAGAGAGGATCGCACGGCCAACGGTCGTCTCATGACGATTCACGGTTCTGATGAACTCGCCATGCGAGTCCTTCGGATATTCGGCAACGCGCACCGTGATTCTTGTGGTCAGCTCGACTTCCTTGTTGTCGTAGGCACGAATGACCTCGGACACATCGGAGAACATCATGCCTTCGCCCTTGCCATTGATTTTTTCACGCGTCGCGTAATAAAGACCAAGAACGATATCTTGCGACGGAACGATGGACGGCTCGCCGTTAGAAGGGAACAAGATGTTATTGGAAGCCAGCATCAGCGTGCGGGCTTCCATCTGCGCTTCGATAGAGAGCGGCACGTGGACAGCCATCTGATCACCGTCGAAGTCAGCGTTGAAAGCTGCACAGACCAGCGGATGCAACTGTATCGCCTTGCCCTCGATGAGCACTGGCTCAAATGCCTGAATACCTAGCCGGTGCAGCGTCGGCGCACGGTTGAGCATCACTGGATGCTCGCGAATCACCTCTTCGAGAATGTCCCAGACGACCGGCTCCTGCATCTCCACCAGCTTCTTTGCGGCCTTGATGGTCGTTGCCAGACCCATCAGCTCCAGCTTGTTGAAGATGAACGGCTTGAACAATTCCAACGCCATCAGTTTGGGTAGACCGCACTGATGAAGCTTCAGCTGGGGGCCGACCACGATCACGGAACGGCCCGAGTAGTCAACCCGCTTGCCCAGCAGGTTCTGACGGAAACGACCGCCTTTACCCTTGATCATCTCGGCCAGCGACTTCAACGGACGCTTGTTGGCGCCGGTCATGGCCTTGCCGCGACGACCATTGTCGAGTAGCGAGTCAACTGCTTCCTGCAGCATCCGCTTCTCGTTGCGTGTGATGATCTCCGGCGCACGCAGCTCCATTAGGCGCTTGAGACGATTGTTACGGTTGATGACGCGACGATACAGATCATTCAAGTCGGAGGTCGCAAAACGACCCCCATCCAGCGGCACCAACGGACGCAGCTCGGGCGGCAGCACCGGCAGCACTTCCATGATCATCCAGTCGGGCTTGATGCCCGAGCGCTGGAAAGCCTCGAGCACCTTCAGGCGCTTCGCGTATTTCTTGATTTTGGCTTCGGATTTCGACTCGCGCAGATCATTACGCAGCTGCTCGGCTTCACGATCGATGTCGATGGTGCGCAGTAGTTCACGAACACCTTCGGCGCCCATGTGCGCAACGAAGTCATCGCCGAACTCTTCGTATTTGGCTGCGTAATCGTCTTCCGACATGATCTGGCACTTCTTCAGTGGAGTCATGCCGGGATCAGTGACAACATAAGCTTCGAAGTACAGCACGCGCTCGATGTCGCGCAGGGTCATGTCGAGCACCATGCCCAAACGTGAGGGCAGTGATTTCAGGAACCAGATGTGCGCAACGGGCGAGGCGAGCTCGATGTGGCCCATGCGTTCGCGACGCACTTTGGCCAGCGTGACTTCAACGCCGCATTTTTCGCAGATCACACCGCGATGCTTCAGGCGCTTGTACTTTCCGCACAAGCACTCGTAATCCTTGATTGGACCAAAGATTTTTGCGCAAAACAAACCATCTCGTTCCGGTTTGAATGTACGGTAGTTGATGGTTTCCGGCTTCTTGACTTCGCCATAGGACCATGAGCGGATTTTTTCCGGAGACGCGAGTCCAATCTTGATCGCGTCGAATTGTTCATTTTGCTGAACTTGCTTGAATAGATCGAGCAGTGCTTTCATGTATCACTCCACAGTGGCGTGAAAAATTAATCTTTGCGAATGCCGCTCCGGCAAGCCGGAGCGGCTCAGGTCTTACTCGCGCTCGAGATCGATGTCGATACCCAGCGAACGGATTTCCTTCACCAGCACGTTGAAGGATTCCGGCATGCCGGCATCAATCACGTGATCACCCTTGACAAGATTTTCATAGACCTTGGTGCGTCCATTGACGTCATCGGATTTCACGGTCAGCATCTCCTGCAGCACGTAGGAAGCACCGTAGGCTTCGAGTGCCCACACCTCCATCTCGCCGAAACGCTGGCCGCCGAACTGGGCCTTGCCACCCAGCGGCTGCTGGGTAACGAGCGAATACGGACCTGTAGAGCGAGCGTGCATCTTGTCGTCGACCAGATGGTGCAGCTTGAGCACATGCATGTAACCCACCGTGACCGGGCGCTCAAATGCCTCGCCCGTGCGGCCGTCGTACATCGTGACCTGGTTCTTCGACGGCGTCATGCCGAGGTTATTGGCAACCTCTTGGGGATAAGCGAGGTCGAGCATGCGATGAATCTCGGATTCGTAGGCACCATCGAACACCGGGGTCGCAAACGGCACGCCCTCTTTTAAATTCTCAGCCAGCGAAAGGATCTCGCCATCCGAGAATTTGTCCAGTTCCTCGGTGCGGCCCGACTCGTTATAGATCTGCTTGAGGAACCCGCGAACTTCCGCTGCCTTTGATTGTGCTTTGAGCATCTCGCCAATACGCAAGCCCAGACCTTTGGCTGCCCAGCCAAGGTGAACCTCCAGCACTTGGCCAACGTTCATTCGGGACGGAACGCCGAGCGGGTTGAGCACGATGTCCGCAGGCGTACCATCGGCCATATAGGGCATGTCTTCCACGGGAACGATACGGGATACCACACCCTTGTTACCGTGACGACCGGCCATCTTGTCGCCAGGCTGCAAGCGACGTTTCACTGCCAGGTAGACCTTGACCATCTTCTGCACACCGGGTGGCAGTTCGTCGCCCTGCGTGAGTTTCTTGCGTTTCTCTTCGAAAGCGAGATCGAACTGGTGGCGCTTCTCGGCGATGGATTCCTTGATCGCTTCCAGCGCTGCGGCCGCGTCCTCGTCCGACGGACGGATGTCAAACCAGTGGTACTTTTCCAGATCGTCCAAATAGGCCTTGTCGATCTTGGCGCCTTTGGCCAGTTTCTTTGGGCCACCGTTGACGACTTTGCCGATCAGCATCTTTTCCAAACGCTGGAATGCATCGCCTTCAACGATACGCAGCTGATCGTTCAGATCCAGACGATAGCGCTTGAGTTCATCGTCGATGATCTGCTGGGCACGCTTGTCGCGCTGTATTCCCTCGCGAGTGAAGACCTGCACATCAATCACCGTGCCGATCATGCCTGAAGGCACACGCAACGACGTGTCTTTCACGTCGGAGGCCTTCTCGCCAAAGATCGCACGAAGCAATTTCTCCTCAGGCGTCAGCTGCGTCTCGCCTTTCGGGGTGACCTTACCGACCAAAACATCACCGGCTTCAACTTCAGCGCCTATATAGACGATGCCGGATTCATCCAGACGCGCAAGCTGATTTTCAGCAAGGTTGGAAATATCACGCGTGATTTCTTCCGGTCCCAGCTTGGTGTCGCGAGCAACGACTGACAACTCCTCGATGTGAATCGAGGTGTAGCGATCATCAGCCACCACCTTTTCGGAGATCAGGATCGAATCCTCGAAGTTATAACCATTCCAAGGCATGAACGCGACCAACATGTTCTGGCCCAAGGCCAGTTCGCCGAGGTCAGTGGAAGCCCCATCAGCAATCACGTCACTCTTGGCAACACGGTCGCCCACCTTCACGATGGGACGCTGATTGATGTTGGTGTTTTGGTTCGAGCGCGTGTACTTGATCAGGTTGTAGATATCAACACCGACCTCGCCAGCCTGCGCCTCATCATCATTGACGCGAATCACGATACGGCCCGCATCAATGTAATCAACCACGCCGCCACGCAGCGCCTGCACCGTCGTACCAGAGTCGACCGCCACGGTGCGCTCGACGCCCGTACCCACCAGGGCTTTTTCTGGACGCAGGCAAGGAACCGCCTGACGCTGCATGTTCGCACCCATCAGCGCACGGTTTGCATCATCGTGCTCAAGGAAGGGAATCAACGAGGCCGCAACCGACACGATCTGGCCTGGCGCCACGTCCATGTACTGCACCCGCTCGGGCGATACAAGGATAGTTTCGCCGGCTTCGCGCGCAGACACCAGTTCATCGGACAACTTACCGTTTTTGTCGATGGTCGCGTTTGCCTGAGCGATGATGTAACGACCTTCTTCAATGGCTGACAAATAATCGATCTGGTCGGTGACCTTGCCGTCAATGACTTTGCGGTAAGGCGTTTCGAGGAAGCCATACTCATTCAATCGGGCATACAGCGCGAGAGAGTTGATGAGTCCAATGTTCGGACCTTCCGGCGTCTCGATCGGGCACACGCGGCCATAGTGCGTAGGATGCACGTCGCGGACTTCGAAGCCCGCACGCTCACGGGTAAGACCGCCTGGGCCCAGTGCCGAAACGCGACGCTTGTGCGTGATCTCCGAGAGAGGATTGGTCTGATCCATGAACTGCGACAACTGCGATGAACCGAAAAATTCGCGGATCGCTGCGGAGATCGGCTTGGAGTTGATCAGGTCATGCGGCATCAAATTATCGGCTTCGGCCTGGCCAAGACGCTCTTTGACTGCGCGCTCGACACGCACCAGACCGGCACGGAACTGATTCTCCGCCAGTTCGCCCACGCAGCGCACACGACGGTTACCCAAATGATCGATATCATCAACCTCGCCGCGACCATTGCGCAGCTCGACGAGAATCTTGATCACTGCAAGGATGTCTTCATTTGACAAGGTCATCGTGCCCGTCAGCTCGTCGCGACCGACTCGGCGATTGAATTTCATCCGGCCCACGGCTGACAGGTCGTATCGGTCCTCGCTGTAGAACAGTCCATTGAACAAGGCCTCGACCGAGTCTTCGGTCGGCGGCTCGCCAGGGCGCATCATTCGATAGATTGCGATACGTGCGGCCATCTGATCGGCCGTGTCATCTGTGCGCAGCGTTTGCGAGATGTAGGCGCCCTGATCGAGATCATTCGTGTATAGCGCCTGAATTTTCGTCACTTTCGCGTCGCGCAGGCGGCCGAGCAATTCATCAGTCAGCTCGTCATTAGCGTTGGCAATTACCTCGCCAGTGTCAGGATCGACAATATTCGTCGCCAACACTCGGCCCTGAAGGTAATCCTCCGGAACGGAAATGTGCTTGATGCCGGCTGCTTCGATGTCGCGAACATGTTTTGCATTCACGCGCTTGTCTTTGGCAACCAGCACCTTGCCGGATTTGTCGGAAATGTCGAAACGTGCGACTTCGCCACGCAGACGCTCAGCGACAAATTCCATCTCTGCACCTTCCGACCGCAGAGTGAAGTTGTCAAATACGAAGAAGTTAGCGAGGATCTGCTCAGACGTCATTCCTATCGCTTTTAGCAGGATGGTGACCGGCATCTTACGGCGACGGTCAACTCGGAAGTACAAGATGTCTTTCGGATCGAACTCGAAATCCAGCCACGAACCGCGATAAGGAATAATGCGAGCCGAGAACAGCAGCTTGCCAGAGGAATGCGTCTTTCCTCGGTCGTGCTCAAAGAACACGCCAGGGGAGCGGTGCAGCTGCGATACGATAACGCGCTCGGTGCCGTTTATCACGAAAGAGCCGTTCACGGTCATCAGCGGCAGCTCGCCCATGTACACTTCCTGCTCCTTCATTTCCTTCACGACGGGCTTGGTCGGTGATTCCTTGTCAAGAATTACCAGCCTCACCTTTGCGCGCAGTGGCGATGCATAGGTCAGACCGCGCTGCTGACATTCCTTGACGTCAAACGGCGGATCACCAAGCACATACGACAGGAACTCGAGGCGCGCAAAGCCATTGTGGGAAACGATGGGGAAGATCGAATGGAAGGCGGATTGCAGGCCTTCGTTCTTGCGCGCTGTCGGGCCGATGTCGGCCTGCAAAAAAGCTGTGTAAGACTCAAGCTGTGTGGCTAGCAGGTAAGGAACATTGTGAACGTTGGCGCGCTTTGCAAAAGACTTGCGAATACGCTTCTTCTCAGTGAATGAGTAGTGCATGAACACTCCGTGAGTGACAGGAAGGATAGAGAATTCAGGACTCGACAGCGCTCAATGCGTTTGTCTGTGAACCCTCAAGTCTTTGCCCTTCTGATACAACTTTGTACGACCGTCGATGATGGCGAATGTTGCAATCATCTTCGGACCCCGCTGCAGAAATTCGAAGCGCGAAAAGAGCCAACGCAGGATCCCGTCTCGCAACAGGATCCCGCAGATTGACTCTGGCGCAGCACGCGCGAAAATCCGGATTACTTGAGCTCGGCCTTCGCGCCGGCTTCTTCCAGTTTTTTCTGCGCAGCCTCTGCGTCGGCCTTCGATACGCCTTCCTTCACAGGTTTCGGTGCACCGTCGACCAGATCTTTCGCCTCTTTCAGACCCAGACCGGTGATTTCGCGAACGGCCTTGATCACGCCAACCTTGTTCGCGCCCACATCGGCCAGAACCACGGTGAACTCGGTCTGCTCTTCAGCAGCCGCTGCACCGCCGCCGCCGCCAGCCGCAGGGCCAGCCACAGCCATTGCCGCTGCGGACACGCCAAACTTCTCTTCGAAAGCCTTGACCAGGTCATTGAGATCCATGACGGACATTTGACCTACAGCTTCCAGGATGTCATCTTTAGTGATTGCCATTTGAAACTCCTAAATTTTCGGTAATTGCTTGAGTGATCCGGACGAAAAACTGCTCCTGACAGATTGCGCTTGTCAGGCAGCTTCAGTTTCTTTTTTCGCTGCCAGCGCAGCCAGTGCACGGGCAAAGCCAGAGACCGGTGCCTGCATCACGCCCAGCAACTGGGCGATCAGGACTTCCTTGCTCGGGATATTTGCCAGGGCAGTGACTTCTGCTTTGTTCAGCGAATTTCCTGCGTAATTGCCCGCCTTGATGACCAGCTTGTCATTGCTCTTGGAAAAGTCATTGATGACTTTAGCCGCAGCGACTGCGTCGTCCGAGATCGCATAGATCAACGGACCGGTCATTTCAGAAGCAAGTGACGAAAACGTCGTTCCTTCCACTGCGCGACGAGCGAGTGTATTTTTCAGTACTCGCAGGTAGACGCCGCTGGAACGCGCTTTCGCACGCAGTTCCGTCATGGGACCAACCTCAATGCCACGGTACTCGGCCAGCACGATGGTCTGCGCCGATGTAATTCTGGCGGAGACTTCGGCGACAACGGCCGCTTTGTCATTTCGATTGAGACTCACGTTCAACCTCCAAAAGTGATGCTCGGCGACTGCACAGCCAGGTGGCTGCCTGCCTCACATCGTTTCGAACACGGCGTCCGAAGTCAGGAGTTCTTGCGCGCACGCGATGAAACGTGCGGCGGAGAGACTGCAAAACTTGTTCGGGCTCGCCATCTGCGTTGGGCGCCTCAGGAATATTCCTTTGACTCATTAACCCTCGGCCACTTGCGGCTGCGACCTCAGGCCCAACGGTCTTTGATTGCCTGGAGCGTAAAAACCGCTCCAGCCCAAAGAACTACCCTGCGCCAGAGGCGCAGGGCTTTATTTCTTATATCAACCGGCCAGCGAGGTCTGATCGACGCGCACACCCGCACCCATGGTCGAGGACAGCGATACCTTGCGCAGGTACACGCCCTTGCTCGATGCAGGCTTGGCTTTGTTCAGCGCATCCAGCAGCGCCAGCAGATTAGTCTTCAGATCAGCGTCGCCGAAAGACTTGCGACCGATCGTGGCATGTACGATGCCCGCCTTGTCGGTCCGGTACTGCACCTGACCCGCTTTCGCGTTCTTGACCGCGGTCGCAACATCCGGCGTGACGGTACCCACCTTCGGGTTGGGCATCAGGCCGCGTGGGCCAAGCACCTGACCCAGCGTACCCACGATACGCATGGTGTCTGGAGAGGCGATCACGACATCGAAAGGCATGTCGCCACCCTTGATGCGCTCAGCGAGGTCTTCCATACCAACGATATCGGCGCCGGCGGCTTTTGCCTCATCAGCTTTGGCTCCGGTGGCGAATACGGCGACGCGCATGGTCTTGCCGGTGCCGGCAGGCAGCACGACCGAACCACGAACGACCTGGTCCGATTTCTTTGCATCGACGCCCAATTGAATGGCGACGTCGATTGATTCATTGAACTTGGCGGTTGCCAGTTCTTTTACGAGAGCAATAGCGTTCTCGAAAGGATAGGGCTTGGTACGATCGACCTTGGCCTTGATCGCCTTTGCGCGCTTGGACAACTTAGCCATTACAGACCCTCCACCGTGATGCCCATCGAACGAGCGGAGCCGGCGATCGTGCGCACAGCTGCCTCCAGATCTGCTGCGGTCAGATCGGGCTTCTTCTGGGTTGCGATTTCTTCAGCCTGCTGGCGGGTGATCTTGCCAACCTTGTCCGTATGCGGCTTGGCCGAGCCCTTCTGTATACCGGCTGCTTTCTTGATCAGGATGGTCGCCGGCGGCGTCTTCATCACGAAAGTGAAAGACTTGTCCGCAAAGGCGGTGATCACGACCGGGATGGGCAGGCCGGGCTCGACGTTTTGAGTCTGCGCGTTGAACGCCTTGCAGAACTCCATGATATTCAGTCCGCGCTGACCCAATGCCGGGCCAATCGGAGGAGAAGGGTTTGCTTTACCAGCTGGCACTTGCAGCTTGATAAAGCCAATGATTTTCTTTGCCATGAGGGCTCCTGTTGGTGAGTGATAGCGCCTGTTCGACGGCTGCACAGCCGATTACTGAGGCTCCTCGGGTGTAATGCTGGTTACTGCCAATTTACTGCCGGTTTACTGCAAAAATCGTTTGTTCCACTTGATTACACAAACCGCATCAAGCTTTTTCAACCTGTCCGAATTCGAGTTCGACTGGGGTAGCACGACCAAAAATGGTGACTGATACACGCACGCGGGATTTCTCGTAGTTCACCTCTTCCACATTCCCATTGAAGTCGGTGAAAGGGCCATCTTTGATACGCACCAGCTCGCCTACTTCGTACAGCACCTTGGGGCGAGGCTTCTCCACGCCTTCCTGCATCTGGTGCATGATCTTGTCGACCTCGTGCGGAGGAATCGGCGTCGGCTTGTTCGACTTACCACCGATGAATCCGGTCACCTTGTTGGTGTTCTTCACCAGGTGCCAGGTGTCATCGGTCATTTCCATCTCGACGAGCACATAGCCGGGGAAGAAACGACGCTCGGTCACCGATTTCTGACCATTTTTCATCTCTATTACTTCCTCGGTCGGCACGAGAATCTGACCGAATTTTTCTTCCATCCCCGCGCGAGCGATACGCTCGGTCAGCGCGCGCTGTACGCTCTTCTCCATGCCTGAATAGGCATGAACGACGTACCATTGCTTTTTGCCGCCAGTGCTGGGGGAAGCCGACGCTGCGCTTTGTTGCGTGTTGTCCGTCATCTTTACCTCCAACCAAGGATCAGGTCGTACAGCACGACTTCCAGCAATTTGTCCGTGCCCCAGAGGAACAAGGCCATGATGAACACGAAGCCAAACACCACGCCAGTGATCTGCATCGCTTCTTTGCGTGAAGGCCAGACGACCTTTTTAGTTTCGCGAACTGATTCGCGCGCAAAACCGATGAAACTCTGTCCAAGCGCCGAGGTCCATGCGGCGGCAACTGCCACCACCAAACCCCCAACGAGCGCCGCCGCGCGTACCAGCGTTGTCTGGCCGGCTAGCGCATAAAAACCGATCACACCGGCGAGAACTGCAATCAGAGCCACGCCAAGCTTGGCCTTGTCGGCCGAAGTTGTCACGGTCTCCACGGAATGATTCGACATTTGCTTTTACTTTCGGTGTCAGACACCTGATCCGGTGGCAGGGGCGGAGGGCCTCGAACCCCCAACCTACGGTTTTGGAGACCGTCACTCTGCCAATTGAGCTACGCCCCTGCGGAAACTTGGCAATCGATACTGCAAGTTACAAATGCGAAGCCCGCGCTCGCGCGCGGGCATCACCTATACCTGTTTACTCGATGATCTTGGCGACGACACCGGCGCCGACAGTACGACCGCCTTCGCGAATCGCAAAGCGCAGGCCCTCTTCCATCGCGATCGGGTTGATCAG
>RGFZ01000054.1 GCA_010024875.1 Oxalobacteraceae bacterium
AATAGCGCGGAATGGTTCGACAGCATCGGTAGCGCCGCCTTGGCCATCGCCGGAAAGCTGTAGGCAGAGATATCGTGAGCGATACGGAAGTTCTCGCGCGACAGACCATCGAGGAAATCGCCGGCAATCGCCTCGCGTGGTGCGAAGCCGATCGCATGCACCAGACCATCCAGCTGGTTCCATGACTTGCGTAGTTCAGTGAACGTGGCCTCGATTTGCTCATCGCTGCCGACATCGCAATCGAATATCAACGAGCTGCCGAAATCTTTCGCGAATTCGGTGATGCGGTCCTTGAAACGTTCACCCACATAGGTGAACGCCAGCTCGGCACCTTCACGGTGGCAGGCTTGCGCGATGCCATAAGCGATGGAGCGGTTGGACAACACGCCGGTGATCAGTATTTTTTTTCCTTGCAAGAATGCCATCGGGGACTCCCTCAAACCGGTGCACCGGCAGGCTGCCGGCCAAAACGCGCCATTGTAGGGGTTCCTGCGGGCGCCGGGCAAATCGGCGTGACCCACGCGTCGGCAAAGTGCGACCGCCCGCCGATTTCCGAAAACCGCTATCCTTGACGCGTTTTTGCTTGCGCTATCGGGCTCATGATCAAGATCTTTGCCAGTGCCATCCTTGTCGCCGCCTCGGCATGCGCGCCCGTCGCGTGGGCCGCGCACGCGTTTTCGCTGTATGACGTACCCAAGTATCCGCCCGGTTTTGCGCATTTTGAGTACCTCAATCCCGACGCGCCCAAAGGTGGCGATCTCTATCTCGCCAACCCCGGTCAGGCGAACAGTTTCGACAAGTTCAATCCGTTCTCAATGAAAGGCGTGGCCGCCGCCGGCGTGGCCAACCTGATGTTCGAGTCGCTCACCATCAGCTCAGCGGATGAAGTGGCGACGATGTACGGTTTGCTCGCGGAGGACATGACGCTCGCTCCCGATCGAATGGCGATGACGTTTCGGATCAACGGCAAAGCTCGGTTCAACAACGGTGATCCAGTGCTCGCTGCGGATGTGAAGCATTCCTTTGACACGCTGATGGCCAAGGGTGCGCCGCAGTTCAAGATGATCTTCGCCGATGTGAAGCAGTGCGTTGTGCTCGACGAGCTGACCGTGCGTTTCGATTTCAAGACCAATAACCGTGAGCTGCCGCTGATCGTTGGCGGCATGCCCGTCTTCTCTCGCAAATGGGCGCAGGGTACGCCGTTCGACAAGATACAGCTCGTCGCTCCGATCAGCAGCGGCCCTTACCTGATCGAAAAATACGATGTCGGCCGCTCGATTGCCTACAAGCGCAACCCAGCCTACTGGGGCAGCGATATTCCTGCAAGACGCGGCGCCTTTAATTTCGATCGCATTGTGTACCGCTTCTACAAAGATGATGTCGCGCGCCTGGAAGCTTTCATGGCGGGCGAATTTGACGTCGTTGTTGAATATCGTGCCAAGAACTGGGCGCGCATGTACAAGGGACCGAAATTCGAGAACGGCGAGATCATCAAAACCACGCTCAAGCATTCGAATGGCGCAGGCATGCAGGCCTTCGTGATGAATCTGCGCCGGCCGCAGTTTCAAGATGCACGTGTCCGCCGTGCGCTTGGCTTGGCGCTGGATTTCGAGTGGATGAACCGACAACTGTTCTACAGCCAGTACACCCGCATCGATTCTTTTTTCAGTAATTCAGAACTCGCGTCGCGAGGCACGCCCTCAGAGGCAGAGTTGAAACTGCTCGAGCCTCTGCGAGATCAGCTTGATCCTGCTGTGTTCGGCCCGGCACCGCTGCCACCGAGGACCGACGCGCCAGCCTCGCTGCGCGCCAACCTGCTGCAGGCCCGTGAGTTGTTGAAACAAGCAGGCTGGGTCTACCGCGATGGCGCGCTGCGTAATGCAAAGGGTGAGATATTCAGTTTCGAAATCATCGACGATCAGTCAGCGCTGTCGCGCATCATTGCGGTCTATGTGCGCAATCTCGAAAAATTGGGCATACGGGTCAGCCAGCGCACGGCTGATTTTGCGCTGGTACAAAAACGCATGGAAGAGTTTGACTTTGACATGACCAGCCAGCGTTTTCCAGATGTGACTAGTCCGGGTAATGAGATGTTCGACATGCTGGGTTCCAAGGCTGCGGATGAAAAAGGCTCGAGCAATTACTGGGGCTTGAAGGATCCAGCGGTTGACAAGCTGGTCACTGCGCTGGTGCGAGCCGAGTCGCGCGCAGAACTGGTTGCGGCATCGCGCGCGCTGGACCGCGTGCTGCTGCACAAGTACATTGTGGTGCCGCACTGGTATTCGGCGACACACCGAGTCGCGTATCGCAATCGCTTTGGTATACCAAAGATCGCGCCGAAGTATTATCAGGCGGATCCGTATGTGATTTCCAGCTGGTGGCAGGTGAAGCCGCGTAAAGCTGATTAAGTCGAAAGACGCTGGGTCCCGGCCTGCGCTGGGACGACGATGTTAAGGCCGGCAGTACCTGAAACGTCATCCCGGCGCAGGCCGGGATCCAGTGACGTTGAACCTCAATGTAAAGAACTACAGACCCATGAACCTTTGGTCCTACGTACTGAAACGAATGCTGCTGATGATCCCGACGCTGCTGGGCGTGATTGCGATCACCTTTGCGGTGATCCAATTCGTTCCCGGCGGGCCCGTTGAGCAGGTGCTGATCGAATTGAAGAAAGGTCAGACGGGCGCCGGCGAGTCCTCAGGCGGTGGCGCGTCGGAATATCGCGGCCGACAAGGTGTCGATGCCGAGCGTGTGCAAGAGATCAAGGCGCTGTATGGCTTTGACAAGCCGCCCGTCGAGCGTTTCTGGAGCATGCTGAAGGGCTTCTCAAAGTTTGATCTGGGGCAGAGTTTTTACCATCACAAAGATGTGTGGGAACTGGTGAAATCCAAGCTGCCGGTCTCCATCACGATCGGGCTGTGGACTTTTTTCCTCACCTATTTCATCTCGGTGCCACTCGGCGTGGCCAAGGCGGTGCGAGAAGGTAGTCGCTTTGACAGTATCACCAGCACGATCGTGCTGGTCGGTTATTCGATCCCCGGTTTTGTGCTCGGGGTATTCCTGCTGGTCGTGTTCGCGGGCAGCAGCTTTGTGCAATGGTTCCCGCTGCGCGGACTGACCTCGGATGACTGGGAAACACTATCCTGGTTCGGCAAGGTCAAGGATTATTTGTGGCACATCGCCTTGCCCGTCACGGCATCCGTCGCGGGCTCGTTTGCCGTGATGACTATGCTCACCAAGAACACCTTCCTCGAAGAGATCCGCAAACAATATGTGCTGACTGCTCGCGCAAAGGGATTGTCCGAGCGCACGGTGCTTTACAAGCATGTCTTCCGCAATGCGCTGATACCGCTGGTAACGGGTTTTCCGGCAGCATTCATCGGTGCCTTCTTTGCCGGCAGCTTGCTGATCGAGACGCTGTTCTCGCTTGATGGCCTCGGATTGTTGTCGTATGAATCCGTCGTCCGTCGCGATTATCCTGTCGTGCTGGGCACGCTGTATCTGTTTACGCTGATCGGTCTGGTGGTCAAGCTGCTGGGTGACCTGTGCTATGTGTGGGCCGATCCGCGCGTTCAATTCGAGAGCCTTGCGCGATGAATTCCGAATCCCTGCCCACGCTTGCGGCCTCGGTGTCGCCCTCGCGCCGTGTCTGGTTACGCTTCCGTCAGAGCCGTCGCGGCTACTGGAGCCTCGTCATTTTTGTCGTGTTGTTCGCGCTCAGTTTGTGCGCTGAACTGATCTCGAATGATCGCCCGCTGGTTGCGAGCTACAACGGCCAGCTGATGTTCCCCATCATGAATGATTATTCCGAGACTGCCTTTGGCGGAGATTTCGATTCACCAGCGGATTATCTCGATCCTTTCATACAGCAGCAATTCAGCAAGCCGGGTAACTGGGCGATTTATCCGATGAATCACTATCGCTATGACACGCTCAATTATTTCGCCAAATCGCCCAATCCCGCACCGCCCACCGGTGACAACTGGCTGGGCACCGATGATCGCGGCCGCGACGTGTTCGCGCGGCTGCTGTACGGATTCCGAGTCTCGATTTTGTTCGGGCTGGCGCTGACGATCACGGGCATTGCGCTGGGTGTGATTACGGGTGCAGTGCAGGGTTATTTCGCCGGCAGGACAGACCTGCTGTTTCAGCGCTTCATGGAGATCTGGGGCTCGATGCCCGAGCTGTACTTGCTGATCATCTTTGCGTCGATCTTCGAGCCCAGCATTTTGTTGCTGCTGTTGCTGCTCTCGCTGTTTGGCTGGATGGGTTTGTCCGATTATGTGCGCGCCGATTTTTTGCGTAACCGCAATCTCGATTATGTGCAGGCGGCGCGAGCGCTGGGCTTGTCGAACTGGCAGATCATCTGGCGGCATGTGCTGCCCAACAGCCTGACGCCGGTCGTCACTTTCCTGCCTTTTCGCATGAGTGCCGCGATTCTCGCGCTGACCAGTCTGGATTTTCTGGGACTGGGCGTGCCGCCATCCACACCCAGCCTCGGTGAGCTGCTCGCACAGGGCAAGAACAATCTCGATGCGTGGTGGATTGCGCTGTCCACCTTTGCCGTGCTGACCATCACGCTGCTACTGCTGACAAACATTGGCGATGCCTTGCGCAATTCGCTGGATGTGCGGAGGAAGGCATGAGTCTGCTGAGCGTCCAGAATTTATCGGTGCGTTTCGGCGACACGACCGTCGTCGACAAGGTGAACTTCGACATCCGCGCGGGAGAAAAATTCGCACTGGTCGGTGAATCCGGTTCGGGCAAGACCGTCAGCGCCTTGTCGTTGATGCGTTTGCTGCCCGAGGCAGAGATCAGTGGCGAGCTGACATTTGAAGGCGAATCAATACTACAGAAGTCCGAGCCCGAAATGCGTAGTCTGCGCGGCAAGGATATTGCGATGATCTTTCAGGAGCCGATGACAGCGCTGAATCCGCTGTTCACCATCGGTAACCAGATCGCGGAAGTGCTGATGCTGCATGAGGGGCTTTCCGCGCGCGAGGCCGCGAAGCGCGCGGTGGAGCTGCTGGACAAGACCGGCATTCCCGAACCTGCACGTCGCGCCATGTCGTATCCGCATCAGCTCTCGGGTGGTCAGCGGCAGCGCGCAATGATTGCGATGGCGCTAGCCTGTCGTCCCAAGTTACTGATCGCTGACGAGCCCACCACGGCGCTGGATGTAACGATACAAGTGCAGATACTCGAGCTGCTGAACCAGCTGCAGCGCGACGAGCAAATGGCCGTGCTGATGATCACCCATGACCTCAACCTGGTGAGGAGTTTTGCTGACCGCGTCGGCGTGATGCAGCAGGGCCGGCTGATCGAGACCGCAGACACGGCCACGTTGTTCTCGGCGCCGCGTGAGTCCTACACGCAGAGACTACTGGCCAGCCATGCGCGGCGCATGGCGTCCGATCCGGCGCCCGGCGCGCACTTGCTGCTGGAAGCGAAAGCGCTTCGCTGCCGGTTCCTCATACCGCAAGGCTGGTTCCGTCAGCGCGAGTTTGTCGCTGTCGAACGCACCGATCTGTCTCTGTCACGCGGCGAGACACTGGGTATCGTGGGTGAATCCGGCTCGGGCAAGTCCACGTTGGGCATGGCCTTGCTGCGCTTGTCTGTCGCGCAGACTGAAGGCCAGATCGACTTCGACGGAAAGCGTATCAGCGAGATGTCCAGCGCCAGCCTCCGGCCTTTGCGCGCACAGATGCAAGTCGTGTTTCAGGACCCGTTCGCGTCGCTGTCACCGCGCCGGACGATTGAGCAGATCGTCGGCGAAGGTCTGGCTCTGCATCAGCCACAGCTGTCACCCGAGGCGCTCCGTCGGGCGGTCGCCGATGGTCTGAGTGAAGTAGGTCTGTCGCCGGAGATGATGTCGCGCTATCCGCATGAATTCTCCGGCGGGCAGCGCCAGCGCATCGCGATTGCACGCGCACTGGTCTTGAAGCCCGCAATGATCCTGCTCGATGAGCCGACTTCATCACTTGATGTGTCAGTGCAGTATCAGGTGCTGGAGCTGCTGGCCGAGCTGCAGCGAAAGCATGGGCTTGCGTATCTGTTCATCAGCCATGATCTGGCAGTCATCCGCGCGATGGCGCATCGTGTGATTGTGATGAAAGACGGGCGAGTGGTGGAAAGCGGCACGACATCTGAGGTGCTGTCCGCGCCGCGCGAGGACTACACCCGGCGGTTGCTGGCGGCAGCGGAGTTCAGGGAGCTCACGGCAACGGCCTGACGCCTGCAGATCTGCTCAGATCAGCGCTGGGTGCGCTTGTGCTCTGATTCGCCGTGGGCGGGGCGGCGCTTGTCAGCGGGCTTTTCTGTTTTTTCCGCTTTGGCTTTGCCCTTGCCCTTCTTCGGCTGACGGATTTCAAGCTTCAGAGACTGCCCGGGAGTGAGCTTGTCATTCTTCAGCTCGTTCCAGTGCTTGATCTCAGCGACCTTGACTTTGTAGCGCTTGGCGATGGTATCGACAGTATCGCGCTTGCCGACCTTGATCGTGATTTTCTTGCGCGGTGGCTCATCCGGCTCGACTGCCAGCATCGCGTTATCTGCGACTTCCTGACCGATATCCTTGTCCGGCGCAGTGGGTGGCTTAGGCACCAGCACAGTCGAGCCGGCCTTCGGATGCATGTTCGGCGGAATAGCATTCGCCTCGCGGATCACTTCGGGCGTGGTCTTGAACCTGGCTGCAATGCTCTCAATGCGCTCGCGTGCGACGGTCACTTTGTGCGCAGTCCAGCTGGATAAGGCCTTGGTCCAATTCGACAGGTTTTCCTTGAACTTCTCCGCATTTGATTGCGGCAGCAGAATCTGCGTGTTGGGACTGCCCGTGATCACCGGACGATTGAACTGCGGGTTGAGCGCCTTGAATTCTTCCATCGGCAGCTCGGCCAGTTGCGCGGCCAGCTTCACATCAATATCGCGCGTCTTCTTGATTGACACGAAATACGGTTGATTCTCGACCGTCGGCAGCTTGATGCCGAATTGGGCAGGCGAGGCGATAATATTCTTGACCGCTTGCAGCTTCGGATAGTAATTGCGCGTCTCCGAGGGCATGTAGGCCGACAGGCTGTTGAAGTCGGTCGGACGACCAGCAGCCTCGGCCTTGGCTATTGCGCGCGACACCGAGCCCTCGCCCCAATTGTAGGCGGCCAGTGCCAGCTGCCAGTCGCCGAACATGCCATACAGCCTTTGCAGATAGGTGAGCGCTGCATTGGTCGATGCGAGTACATCGCGACGCTCATCACGGAAGGCATTCTGCTTCAGGTTGTAGTCACGCCCGGTGCTGGGAATGAACTGCCACATCCCTGCGGCCTTGGCGCTGGAAAAGGCTTGCGGATTGAATGCCGATTCAATGAAGGGCAGCAGCGCGATCTCGGTCGGCATCTGCCGCTTCTCGAGCTCCTGTACCACATGGAACAGATAGCGTGACCCACGCTGCGATATACGCTGTATGTAGTCAGGACGCGCGCTGTACCAGGTGGTGTGCGTAGCGACTAGCGGATTGTTCAGGTCAGGTATTGCAAAGCCTTTGCGTATGCGATCCCACAGATCGAAGTTTTCGATCTGAATATCATCCAGCTCGAGCGCATAGTCAGGAGGCAGGCTGAGCCCATCCAGTCCGACAGGTTGATTATTCAGTGTCCCGTGCTCGTCAGTCGAGGGAGGAATCGTCAGATCAACCGGATAGGCGGCGGGCGTGATCAGTGTCAGGCTGGAAAGGATCGCAAGACATGTCAGCTGTGTGGATCGGGTTCGGTACATCGGCCTCGGAGAGTCACCAGCGAGAGGCCATGCCTGTCACGGTGCTAATTGAATTCGCGCAAGTGTAGTGAAGCATACGAAAGGCCGTCAAGGGAAATGTCGGTGAATTATCAGATTTTGAGTGACACTTTGCTAACGATAGCTGCAAAGTCAGCTTTGACATCCGATCAGCGAAAAGAATTTTTCCATTCCCTGAGTGCCGCGAACGCTGCCACCGGATCATTGCTGCTCAGATGCGCTTGCGCGCGCAGGGTGTTCACGATACCAGGCTCGCGGTAGCGCAAAAAAGGATTCGTCTGCTTTTCTTCACCCAGCGTCGAGGGCACGGTGCGCTCGCCGCGCTCGCGCGCCGCTTGTGACTGTTGCAGGCGTTCGGCAACTGCCGGATTGTCTGGCTCGGCGGCGACTGCAAACCGCAAATTCGACACCGTGTATTCATGCGCGCAATAGACTTGCATTGTGTCGGGCAGTGCAGCCAGCTTGGCCAGCGATTGTGTCATTTGTTCTGCAGTGCCTTCAAATAAACGCCCGCAGCCTCCTGCAAACAAGGTGTCGCCGCAGAACAGCCAGCCATCCTGATGATCAACATAAGCGATGTGTCCTGCCGTGTGTCCCGGCACATCAAGCACGCTGAGCGAGATCGCCGGCTCGGTCAGCAGCACCGTGTCGCCCTCGGAAACCCGATGCGTGACGCCGGCAATCTTTTCTTTTGCCGGGCCGTACACAGGAATATCGCGCTGTCGCAGCAGTTCGGCGACACCGCCCGCATGGTCGCCGTGATGATGAGTGAGTACAATAGCGGCCAGCGTCAACTGTCCCGAAGACAGCGCCGCTTCGACCGGCGCGGCATCGCCGGGATCGACCACCACAGCGTGACGGCCATCATGGATCAGCCACAGGTAATTGTCGGCAAAGGCCGGGATAGCAGTGACTTGCAGCGATGCTTTGACTGACATGAGCATGAACCCAAACGCGTTGGAAAATCCGATTATATCGCTGGCCTCCTGGTTCGATACGCCGCCTGGGCGCTATGCGCGTGCGTGGGAGCAGATGCGACTGAATGAGTTGACTGCGGATATTTTTGGCTATAACGCCCTGCAGATCGGCATGCCTCACCTCGACACATTAGCCGCCAATCGCATGCCGAATCGCTGGGTCACTGACAGCCTCTTGTGCTCGGCCGAGGCCGAGCGGCAGGTCGTGCTGGTGCATGATTTCGCTGAGCTGCCGTTTGCCAGCCAGAGCCTTGATCTGGTGGTGCTGCCGCACGTGCTCGAATTCGCCGCCGAGCCGCATCAGGTACTGCGCGAAGTCGAGCGTGTGCTGATCCCGGAGGGGCAGGTGATCGTCTGCGGTTTCAATCCGGTCAGTCTGTGGGGCATGCGGCAGGTGGGTGGACGCATGACGGGCGCGCACTTTCTGCCACTCCATGGCGAATTCATCAGCGTGCCACGATTGAAAGACTGGCTGAAACTGCTGAACATGGAAATCAATCGCGGGCATTTCGGCTGTTACGCACCGCCCTGCATGACGGACAAATGGCTGGAGCGTTTCGCTTTCATGGAAAAGGCTGGTAATCGCTGGTGGCCCTATCTAGGTGCACTGTATATCGTGCAAGCGATCAAGCGCGTGAAAGGCATGCGTCTGATCGGGCCAGCCTGGGAGAAGCGCGGCGCGCGCGTGCAGCAGGGCGTACCGGTCACGAACCGAATGAAAAACGAGCACCAACACGAAAAAATGTGAATGAGCAAAGTAGAAATCTACACGGACGGTGCCTGCAAAGGGAATCCCGGCCCCGGCGGCTGGGGCGCCTGGCTGATCGCTGGCGAGAAGAGCAAAGAGCTATGCGGCGGCGAGCTGAACACGACCAATAATCGCATGGAGCTCAAGGCCGTGATCGAAGCGCTGAATGCGCTCAAGCGTCCTTGCGACGTGATCGTGCATACCGATAGCCAGTATGTGCAGAAGGGCATCAGCGAATGGCTCGAAGGTTGGAAGGCCAAGGGCTGGCGCACGGCCAGCAAGGCGCCGGTGAAGAATGTCGATCTGTGGCAGGCGCTCGATGAGGCGCAGTCGCGGCACACGATAGAATGGCGCTGGGTGAAAGGGCATGCCGGTCACGAAGGCAATGAACGTGCAGACGCATTGGCCAATCGTGGGGTTGAGCTGGTGCTGGAATCCGGACTGCGCCAGAATGACGATTCCTAAGCCGACCGCCCCACGTTCCAGTTTGCAAGCCGGAATGCAGGGCCACTCTGGCAGTGACCCACTCAATCAACACGACCCACACTGATACACCATGCGACAAATCGTCCTCGACACAGAAACCACAGGCCTGAATCCGCGCAGCGGCGACCGCATCATCGAGATCGGGTGCGTCGAGCTCGTCAATCGCAGGCTGACGGGGAATAACTTTCATTACTACATCAATCCTGAGCGCGATTCTGATCCGGGGGCGTTAGCAGTTCACGGACTGACCAGCGAATTTTTAAGCGACAAACCCAAATTCGCCGAGATCGCCAAAGCACTGTGCGACTACCTGCGCGATGCAGAGATCATTATTCACAATGCGCCATTCGATGTTGGCTTCCTCGATGCGGAATTTGAAAAACTCGGCTTGCCTAAATTCGAGCAGCATGTGCGCTCGGTCACGGATACGCTGTTGCAGGCAAAAGAGCTTCATCCTGGCAAGCGCAACTCCCTTGACGCACTGTGCGAGCGTTATGGCGTATCGAATGCGCACCGCACCTTGCACGGCGCGCTGCTTGACTCGGAACTGCTGGCCGAGGTCTATCTCGCGATGACACGCGGGCAGGACAGTCTGGGCATGGATTTGCATATCGATTTGCCCGGTGCGGATGGCAGTGTTGGGCAATCGGTGCTGGCGGAGATCATCGTGCTGCCGCCATCGCCGGACGAGATGGCCGCGCATCAGGAGATGCTGCAGGCACTGAACAAAGAATCGAAAGGTGCTTGCCTGTGGCTACAGGACAGTCATTGACCGCCCGATTTGCAGCCTTGAATTGAAGCCCTGTGGTGTTTATGCGATAATGCGCGCCGTCCTGGGAGGTTAGCTCAGGGGTAGAGCGATCGCCTCACACGCGATAGGTCGCTGGTTCGAAGCCAGCACTTCCCACCAGTCTTAAAAAAAACCGGCTTGCATTTACGTCCGCTTGCGACTGATCGCAGCTCCAGGCCGTAGTCGTTTGTGCCCGAAGCTGCGGGCGAGTTTTTTCAGCGGCGGCGTTTCTTCACTTTGGCCTCGGGCAGAGATTCGTGCTGTCGTATCTGAACGCGGTACCAGATGCTGCGGGCCATTGCCGATCAGATCGCTGCGTCCCATACGCTTCAAACCTTCGCGTAAAGCCTCCCAGTTTGCCGGATCGTGATAGCGCAGCAGCGCCTTGTGGAACTTGCGGATCTTCGCCAGCCGTGGCGTCTCAACAGTTTCTGAATCTTTGGCAATCTTGCGCAACGGGTTCTTGCGCGTGTGATACATCGTGGTCGCCATGGCCATCGGTGTCGGTAAAAAAGTTTGCACCTGATCGAGCCGAAAATCATTTTGCTTCAGCCACAGCGCAAGGTTCAGCATGTCGTCATCTGTTGTGCCAGGATGCGCAGCAATGAAGTAAGGGATGAGGTATTGCTCCTTGCCTGCTTCTTTCGAATACTTGTCGAATAATTCCTTGAAGCGGTAGTACGAGCCCATGCCCGGCTTCATCATCTTCGACAGCGGACCCTCTTCGGAGTGTTCCGGCGCGATCTTCAACAAGCCGCCCACATGATGCGTGACCAGCTCTTTGACATATTCGGGTGAGCGTACTGCAAGGTCATAGCGCAGGCCGGAGCCGATCAGGATTTTCTTCACGCCCGGTATCGCGCGCGCCTTGCGATACAACTGGATCAGTTTGCTGTGATCGGTGTTCAGATTGCTGCAAATGGTTGGATACACGCAAGACAGTCGACGGCAGGATTCTTCGATCGACTTGTCTTTGCAGGCCATTCGATACATATTGGCCGTCGGTCCGCCCAGGTCCGAGATCGTGCCCGTAAACCCTTTGGTCTTGTCGCGAATGAGTTCAATCTCTCTCAAGATGGAAGGCTCCGAACGGCTCTGAATGATGCGGCCTTCATGCTCTGTAATTGAGCAGAAGGTGCAGCCACCGAAGCAGCCACGCATGATATTCACCGAGAAGCGAATCATCTCCCAGGCCGGGATTTTCGCCTTGCCATAGGAAGGGTGCGGCGCGCGCGCGTAGGGCAGGTCGTACACATAATCCATCTCATCCATCGCCAGCGGTAGCGGCGGCGCATTCAGCCAGACATCGCGATCCGCATGCGCCTGCACCATTGCACGCGCATTCCCGGGATTGGACTCAACATGAAACACCCGCGAGGCATGCGCATAGCTGACCGGATCTTCCTTCACCACTTCAAAGGCGGGCAGCCGGACCACGCTTTTGGAACGAATCTCTTTCTGCTGCGCGAGACGTTCTTCGCGTGACAGCAGTTTGATGGGTTTGACCTGCGGGGCCGGACCCGCAGCGGACCCGGTACCGCAGGCCTCCGGCTGCTTTTCCTTCATCTCATAAGGATCGGGATGCGGCTCTACCTTGCCCGGCGTATCGACGCGAGTCGAATCGATTTCTGACCAGCCCTCTGCCGGTTTCCAGCCGCGCGGCACCATGAAGACCGTACCCCGCAAGTCGCGGATGGTTTTCACGGGCTCACCCGCCGCCAGTCGGTGCGAGAGTTCCAGCAATGCGCGCTCGGCATTGCCAAATAAAAGAATGTCGGCCTTCGAATCCATCAGCACCGAGCGGCGCACCGTGTCCGACCAGTAGTCATAGTGCGCGATACGGCGCAGGCTGGCTTCAATACTGCCGATCACGATGGGCGTGCCAGGGAAAGCTTCCCGCGCGCGCTGCGCATACACCGTCAGCGCGCGGTCTGGCCGCTTGTCCGGCGCACCGCCGGCGGTGTAGGCATCCTCCGAACGCGGCTTACGGTCGGCCGTGTAGCGATTAATCATCGAATCCATATTCCCGGCAGTAATCCCGAAATACAGATTCGGCTTGCCCAGCGCCCGAAACGGCTCGGCCGAGTGCCAGTCCGGCTGGCTAATGATCCCCACGCGAAAACCCTGCGATTCCAGCAAGCGCCCGACCAGCGCCATGCCGAAGCTCGGATGATCGATATACGCATCCCCGGTCACCAGAATGATGTCGCAGCTGTCCCAGCCGAGCTGGTCCATTTCCGCCCGGGTCATCGGGAGGAAGGGAGCGGGCGCAAGACCCGGTCGGTGGGGCGGGTAAGCGCGTAGGTGGCGGGGTGGGGCGGTCATCGGGTGCGGAGGCAGGTGTTCAGGGCCGAAGTATGCCAGTGATGGGCGGTGGGTGCTCGTATGGGCATGACAAGACCCTCGCAAACCCCGAGCCGGATCCTCAGATGAGGATTTGCATCGATCCAGAGGGCGGTTGGTGCGCTGTCGTATCGCTTATCGGCAGTCAATCGCTTTGTCAGGAGCATGCATGGGTCGTAATTAGCTTTCAGGTGTAATTTGGCAGGAACTCATCGAGCAGCGGTTGCACCCATTCATGTTGTGTGCGTGGTTTGCGACACGCATAAGCATTAGCCCATACATTCTGCGAGGAAAAAAATGTCAATCCCTTCAATCCACGGTCCGAAATTCAATAGCTATGCCTATTCAGAAAAAATACCCGGCGCGGGGATCAAAGAATTTTTTACTGGAAAAAAAGAGCCACTGAATGTTCTTTACATACAGGGACTGGATGACAGCTTTGGGAAAACAAAAAAACTTAGCAGAGAGCACTTTGACGAGAGCATCAGATCTGGTGAGATAAAAATTAATGATCTTGACGGAGCTACCCCTCACGATAAATTAAAAACACTCGAAAATACCTTGCTGGCTCTAAGGCAGAAAGGCAGGATTAACAATGCAACACAGATTATTTTGTCGTGTCAGCCTGGCGAAAATGCTGGTGAGCTAAGTATCGGTTGTGATGGAAATAAAGGTGCTTGGAAGATAAAAGACACTATTGATGCTGTTCGGGGAGGCAGAACAGAGGGGCAGTTGCAGTCGTCATCAGATTTCGATGGGGTCATCCATATTTTTGGGCATAGCCCTGAGGAATTCAGTCTTGAAAACAGAAAGAAATTTGGAAACGTTTTAATGCATGCCTCGGGAAAGTTCAATTGGAGCCATCACCACGCTTTCATGATTGGTCATATTGCACGAGCATCTCGAAATATAAAAAACGAAGCACCTGAGAAAATTACTAGACAGGTGAGGGACGCCCTGCAGCCCTATGCGGGATATCCGATTTACAGAATAAGTAATGAAAAGGTAAAAATCAAATATCCGACGTTTCGCAATCAATCACCAGAAAGAATAAGTTTTTATGTCAATTCCATTAAAAACCATAAAAAACCGATCGATATGCTTATTTCCAGCGTCGAGAGGGACAGCCCGGAGACTTTGGCAATTCGCCTCAAGACTGGCGATTTATCCGGTCGACTCAAAGATAAAAAACATGATCTTGCCAGCTTTGAGATTTTGAAAGCCAGATTGCTGGGGGCGGTTGTTTGCTCTAAAAAAGATCAAGAGGCTAAATTGAAGTTGCTTACAGACGAGTTAGGTATAGATTTTCATGGGATTGATCCTAAATCCTGGATTGGGACTTCTCTTCAAGCAGAAATAACTCGAAATCTGGATAGGCTTGATCCAGCTTTATTGAGTTTTCTACATAAATTGAAATTTGAGGCCATTTTCAGAAATGATCAGTACTATTTAAATTTTATTGAGAAGAAAATTACGGAAGGAAGATTGCCTGAATTGATTCAGAAATTCCCAAAAATATTGACCGATCGCCTTAAAGAACTGGATTGTCGGCAGGTTTTGCAATTGACCAATGCTGCGCACCGCTCCCCTGATTGTAAAGCAACAATCGGATTACTGCGACATTGTGGCCTCAATTTTTCTCTTTTAACTAAAGATCAATTGCAGGATCTGATAAAGCAATTTATGGAAGCTCCATCGCCGTATGTTCGCCTGGTTGATGGGCTGGTACAAAACGGGGCTACCTCAATAATAGAAATTCTAGGGGAAAATAAAAAGGCGAAGTTTTTATATAATTTTCTTTCTTCGGGTACGAAGAATCAAGAGAAAATCAGAGAAAAACTGACGGAAGAAATAACCGATAAAAAAGATCGCGTAAAAGATTTGGTGCAGGAGGCTTTTGATGAAGCGATTCATTTTGAAAATTTCAATCCAATTAAATTTTTAATAGCATGTGGTCTGCAGCCGGATTTTCGTATTGACGATGAATATACAGTTCTTCATCAAGCATGCAAACATTTTTCTGACAATCCTTCTGCGGTTTTGGAGATTATAAAATTATTCTCTGATGTTGAAGCAAATCTACACGTGCGGTCGCGTTATGAATTTACTCCGATTGATCTTATCTTGCAAAACAAGAAGTATGATTCACAGCAAGCGGAGAAGATTCTGAGAATTTTCATGCAGCATGATCAAAGTATGTTTGATACATCAGATGCTGATGGTCTCAAGTTGGTACACCGAGCCGCCAGGTTAAGTAATCCTGTATTTTTAGAGGCCTTGTTAAAAATTAGGCCTAAGTATATAAACAAGGCGAGTAGTGAGCAGTTGTTTACTCCTCTGCATGTGGCGATAATTCAGGCGAACGATGACCAAAAATCTGGTCAATTCAAGAAGGCTGAATTTTTAGAGGTCGTAAAGATTCTTCTTAAAAACAATGCCGATCTGGATGCCAAAGACATTTACGGACACTCTCCGAAAGAGTATCTGGCTGGATTAAAAGGATTCGAAGATTTGAATCTTGAGAAATGGAAAGCTGAGCTGTCGACTACGGCCGACGCGATAGCGGTGTGATCGATTCGATTAATTTTTAAAGGGGTTATCCACATTCTCCGATGCCCTGAAAAAGACCTGCTCCGGCAGGTCTTTTTCATTCTGCAGATACAAAACAGCCTTATCCAGCAAAGCCTTCAGCCGCAGCGCCTGCTGCAAACCTGCTTTATCCCGCGTAATCGCCAGCGATCCATATAGCTCCAGCTGATCG
>RGFZ01000055.1 GCA_010024875.1 Oxalobacteraceae bacterium
GGATGACTTCGAGGGTACGCGCGATGCAGCGATCGAGCGCCGCATGCGCGCGATTGAGAATCTGGATGTGTGGCTCGATATTTTCGAGCAAGAAGCCACGCGGCGCGGCGCAACCGTGCTCTACGCGGAGACAGCCGAGCAAGCCTCGAAATTAGTGGTCGAGATTGCAAAGAAACATGAAGTCAAAAAAGTCATCAAGTCCAAGTCCATGGTCTCCGAAGAGATGCAGCTCAACCGGGCATTGGAAGCCGCCGGGGTGACACCTATCGAGACAGATCTTGGCGAGTACATTCTCCAGATTAACGATAACGAGCCACCATCGCACATCATTGCGCCGGTGATTCACAAGGACAAGGAAGAAATCGCCGATCTGTTCGCGAAGGTGCACAACAAGCCGCGTCTGACCGACATTCCGGAAATGACGCGCGAAGCACGCGAGGTGCTGCGTCCGCATTTTCTGTCGGCAGACATGGGGGTGACCGGTGGCAATTTCATCGTCGCTGAATCAGGTTCGGTGGCCGTGGTTACCAACGAGGGTAATGAGGGCATGTGCACCATCGTTCCCCCCAAGGTGCATGTCGTTGTGACCGGCGTCGAGAAGGTGCTGCCGACACTGGCAGATCTTGCAACAGTGATTCGCCTGCTGCCACGCTCAGCGACGGGTCAATCGATCTCGAATTATTTTTCTTTATTGACGGGTCCACGTGCTCGCGATGAGAGAGACGGCCCTGAACACATGTATTTCGTGCTGGTTGATGCAGGCCGCACCGGACTCATCGGTAGCGAATTTCAGGACATGCTGCGCTGCATACGCTGCGGCGCCTGCATGAATCACTGCCCCGTCTATCAGAAGATAGGCGGTCACAGCTATGGCTGGGTTTATCCTGGTCCAATGGGCAGCGTGCTTACCCCTTCCTACGTCGGTATCGAAAAAACACTTGATCTTCCTCAGGCGTCAACGCTTTGCGGCGAATGCCACGTGGCTTGTCCGGTAAAAATTCCTTTGCCGGACCTGCTGCGCAAGCTGCGCGAAAAACAATTCGAGCGCGGTCTGCGCCCTGGTTTCGAATATTTGTCCTTCGCTGTGTGGAAGTTTGTCGCCAAGAGACCGACGCTGTACCGATTTGCGACTCGTATCGCAGCGCGCGCGCTGAAATTCATGGGTGGCAGCCAGCAACTGATACATACCTTGCCGTTGGCTAGCGGCTGGACGGATAATCGCGACATGCCGGCCCCCTCTGGGAAAACCTTCAGGGAGCTGTACAACGAGCGAAAATCCGCCTGATCGATGAGTGACGATAGCCAGCCCCTCAGTGAATTCAAGAGCAAGAGCGGACTAAAACGTGTCCTCTCTGCGTTTTTCTACTCAATAGATGGCTTGCGCACCGCCTGGCGCTACGAGCATGCATTTCGCCAGGAACTGGTGATCGCTGTGCCCGGCGTGATCGTAGCACTACTGATACCAATCACGGCGCTTGAACGAGTCATTCTGATCGGCGTATTGCTGCTGGTGCTGATCGTCGAATTGCTCAATTCAGCGATAGAAGCGGCCGTTGATCGAGTTTCTCTCGAACGAAATCCCTTGTCCAAGAATGCCAAAGATCTTGGCAGCGCAGCGGTGATGCTATCGATGCTGATGGCGGCAGTAGCCTGGATGCTAATCGTATTGCCTCTGATATGGAAATAAAAAACCGATCAGGCTTCGGGCTTGGTCGGTTTTTCTTGAGCGGATTACTGTCCTGGGTTCATAAATTCTGCATGCACCCCATTGATCTCCTTGACTATCTCGTCTGAAAGCTTGATTGAGTAAGCATCAATGTCATACTTTAGCTGTTCAATCGAGGTCGCGCCAATAATGGTGGAGGCAATAAACCAGCGCGTATAGCACCAGGCGAGCGCGAGTTCCGTCATGCTCATGCCATGCTGTTTAGCGATCTGCATGTAGCGCTTGGTCGCCTCGACCACTCGCGGTCGCAGATAGCGCGGGCTCCACTCAGGAGGAAAGTGGGTGAGCCGGCCCTCGGCTTTCGGATTTTCGACGTACTTGCCGGTTAACTGACCAAAGGCCAGTGGGCTGTAAGCCAGCATGCCGACGTTCTCACGGTAGCAGGTCTCATCCAGTCCGCTCTCGAAACAGCGATTGGCAAGATGGTAGCCATTTTGTATGGACACGATGCGTGGCAAACCCATAGTCTGCGCGCAGTAGATGAACTCTGATACGCCCCATGAGCTTTCATTGGAGACACCGACGTAGCGAATCTTGCCTTCATCGATCAGCTCGGCCAGCACTTCCAGAGTTTCTGCTATTGGTACGCAGGGACGCTCATTTTCTGGCTTGAAGAACAGCTGGCCAAATACGGGCACATTGCGGCTGGGCCAGTGCAGCTGATAGAGATCGACGTAGTCGGTCTTCAGGCGCTTCAGACTGCCTTCCAGCGCGGCGCGGATGTTCTTGCGGTCGAAATTGTTTTCGCCTTTGCGAATCCAGGTCATCGCTTTTGAAGGGCCGGCGACCTTGGTGGCCAGTACGATCTCATCTCGTCGGCCAGTTTTTTTGATCCAGTTGCCAATGATGCTTTCGGTCGCAGTGTAGGTCTCGGCACGAGGCATTACCGGATACAGCTCAGCAGTATCGATGAAATTGATGCCACGCTCCAGCGCGTAATCGAGCTGACTATGACCATCGGCTTCGGTATTCTGCTCGCCGAACGTCATGGTGCCGAGGCAGATTTTTGAAACTTCAAGGTCACTGTTCCCGAGTGTCACTTTGTCCATGCTTGTCTCCGTCATTGTTTTCAGTATTATTAAAACAAAGTCTAATGAATCAGTGCGTGCGAGCCAGAGCCTCGGCGCATTCGCCGACCAGCGCCGGCCCTCGATAAATCAGGCCAGTATATAGCTGGATCAGGCTGGCGCCGGCATCAAGCTTTGCCTGCGCATCATCGGCACTGAATATGCCACCCACGCCGATGATCGGAATATCTTTTCCGAGTTGCTGGTGCAGCGCGCGGATCACGCGATTAGACAATTCTCTGACGGGAGCGCCCGACAGCCCGCCCATCTCATTGGCGTGCGCCAGTCCTTGCACGGCATCGCGGGTTATCGTTGTGTTGGTGGCAATCACGCCATCCAGGTGGTGGAGCAACAGTGCGTCAGCAATAGTCCGGATCTGCTCAATATCGAGGTCAGGCGCTATCTTAAGTACGATAGGCACATAGCGCCCGTGCTTGTCCGCCAAGCGGCTTTGGGCCTCCTTCAGCTTTGTCAGCAATTCATCCAGCTCGGACGCTTGTTGGAGCTGACGCAGATTTTTGGTGTTGGGTGATGAAATATTCACCGTCACATAGGATGCGTACGGGTAGACCTTGTCCAGGCAGATCAAATAATCGTCTGTTGCACGCTCCATCGGCGTGTCGGCGTTTTTGCCGATGTTCAGTCCGAGTACGCCGAGTTTTTCCTGATAAAAACGCGACGATTGCACATTGCGCACAAAAGCATCTACGCCCCCATTGTTGAAACCCATTCGGTTGATCAGCGCATTAGCCTGCGGTAGACGAAACATCCTCGGTCGGGGGTTGCCGGGCTGTGGTCGGGGCGTGACAGTACCGACTTCGATGAAGCCAAAGCCGAGCGCCGACAATCCATCGATGTAATCGCCATCTTTATCCAGACCCGCAGCAAGTCCGACCGCATTCGGGAAAGACAAGCCCATTACATGGCGTACGTCAGCTACGGATCGGTTAACTGTCGCCGCAATGCCCAGATTTGCGGCATAGCGCAATAGAGGCAGAGTCAGGTTGTGCGCAGTCTCTGGATCGAGCGCGAACAGCAGGGGGCGAGCGAGAGCGTAGAGGAATTTGTCAGACACGATGGGCGGGCAAAGAGAAAATGCTGGCACATTTTACCCGCAAGCATAGCGTTGCCCTGATAAGTGTCAGAGCTCTTCCCAGCGCCCCTTGCGCAGTGCTTCGATGGGTTGGAAGTTGGTTTTGTAGGCCATCTTGTCGCTTTGGGCGATCCAATAGCCGAGGTATACGTAGGGAATATCGAGCTGACGCGCCTGTTCGATCTGCCACAGCACATTGTAGGTGCCCAAACTGGCGCGCGGAAGATCCGGATCGAAGAAGGTATACACTGAGGACAGGCCATCATCGAGCACGTCGATGATGCTGACCATTCTGAGCGTGCCATCAGGCTCTCTGAATTCCACCAAGCGGGTGTTCACTTTGCTCTGCAGCAGGAACTGCGCATACTGGTCACGGCTGTCCTGATCCATGCCGCCGCCAGCATGTCGAGCTGACTGGTAACGCAGGTAGAGTTCGTAGTGCTCATGCACGTACGCGAGCCGGGACACCCAGGTGGTGAGCTCTTCGTGCTGTTTCCATGCGCGACGCTGGCTGCGATTAGGCGAGAACTCTGCCGCATTAACTCGTACCGGCGTGCAAGCCTGGCAGCCATCGCAGTGAGGGCGGTAAGTGAAGATGCCGCTGCGGCGAAACCCGTTCTTGACCAGCTCCGAATACACATCGGCGTTAATCAGATGGGAAGGCGTGGCGACCTGAGAACGCGCCTGACGGCTGTCCAGATAGCTGCACGGGTAGGGTGCCGTCGCATAAAACTGAAGCGTCGAAAATGGCAGGTCCTTCAGGTGCGTCATGGAGTTCCGTGCGGCGTTGTCAGGTTTGTAGTAAGCGATCGTACACCGAAGTCTAGCGCTTTGTCGCGCTTGCTGGCTGCATAGGTTGCCAAGACTGTATAGAAGGTCTTTCTAAAGCTGTTTTCATTAGCGCAATAAATTCTTTTCGGCGCATGGGTTGAGCACCAAGCGAGGCTAGATGAGATGTTTCTTGTTGGCAGTCGATCAGTTCGACGCCCTCGGACCTCAAAAATTCCACCAGATAGGCCAGTGCCACTTTCGATCCATCGCTAATACGCGCAAACATCGATTCGCCAAAGAACATGCGGCCTATGCAAAGCCCGTAGGCTCCTCCCACCAGTTGACCGTCCATCCACAGTTCGGATGAATGCGCATACCCCAGATCATGCAGCGCGCAATAAGCCTCAATGATCTCGGGCGATATCCAGGTGCCGTCACCGTCTGCCCTCGGCGCTGCGCAGTGTTGGATCACCGAGCGAAATGCTGAGTCAAATCGTACTTGCCACGGCCCGCCGGCCCGCATGCTGAGATCTATTTTTCTGAGCGTCTTGCCAAGGCTGCGAGAGACGCGGAATTCTTCTGTTCGCAGCACCATGCGTGGATCGGTACTCCACCACAGTACGGGCTGTTGGGCTGAGAACCAAGGGAAGATTCCGTGGCGGTAGGCGTCGAGTAAACGTGCCGGCGAAAGGTCCCCTCCTGCGGCCAGCAATCCGGGCGCGCCTTCGGCCTCGGTCAGGGCTTCCGAAGGATCAGGAAAGGGTGTGTCCGGCTCTAGCCAGGGAATCATTCTTCTCACCAATTCGGTGTCCTGTGATGCACCTTAGGGGTGCGTTACCGAATTTCAAGCTCTTGTCAGAAAAACAAATCATTTAAATTCAATGACTTAAATGGTTTGATGAAGATCGCACCAAAAGGGAACGGAAATTGCTTCAAGACAGGGCTTTACTCACTTTTTGCACATTATCAGGGAGCCGACATGGACGCATTCCGCAGCGGCGCGGACACACTTTTCATCTTGCTTGGCGCGATCATGATTCTCGCCATGCACGCCGGGTTCGCATTTCTGGAGCTTGGCACGGTTCGCAAGAAAAATCAGGTCAATGCACTAGTAAAAATATTAGTGGATTTTGCTGTCTCTACCGTCGCTTATTTTTTCGTGGGCTACGGAATTGCGTATGGTGTGCATTTTTTCAGTAGTGCCTCGGTGCTTGCAGAGAAGAGCGGTTTTGAGCTTGTAAAATTTTTCTTCCTGCTGACCTTTGCAGCAGCCATCCCAGCGATCATATCCGGAGGTATCGCCGAGCGTGCGCGTTTTCACCCGCAGCTGGTGGCGACTGCGCTGCTCGTAGGATTTGTCTATCCTTTGTTCGAGGGTATTGCATGGAACCAGCGCTTTGGCGTGCAGGGTTGGCTCGAAGCTAGCTTCGGCGCGCCTTTTCACGACTTCGCCGGTTCAATCGTGGTGCACGCCGTCGGCGGCTGGGCGGCACTGCCCGCTGTGATATTGCTCGGATCCCGACGCGGACGTTACACGAAAGATGGCGCGGTGGCAGCACACCCACCTTCAAACATTCCTTTTCTGGCGCTCGGCGCGTGGATACTCGCCGTGGGCTGGTTCGGCTTCAATGTGATGAGTGCGCAGACACTCGACAAAATGAATGGGCTCGTCGCCATCAATTCGCTGATGGCTATGGTGGGTGGCACGCTGGTCGCTTTGGTGTTGGGCAAGAATGACCCGGGTTTTGCCTACAACGGCCCGCTCGCGGGACTGGTCGCCGTGTGCGCAGGCTCGGATCTGATGCATCCTCTGGGCGCGCTGATTACAGGCGGTGTGGCAGGCGCCATCTTTGTCTGGATGTTTATCCTGACGCAGAATCGCTGGAAGATTGATGACGTCCTTGGCGTCTGGCCATTGCATGGCCTATGCGGCGCATGGGGTGGTATCGCAGCCGGTATTTTTGGTCTGCAGTCGGTCGGCGGCATAGGGGGAGTATCGCTGATGTCCCAGCTGATTGGCACGCTAATGGGTATCTCGATCGCTGTCGCCGGCGGATGGTTGATCTACGGCGTTCTCAAAAAGACGACAGGCATACGTCTTGATCCCGAAGAGGAGTACCAGGGAGCAGATCTGTCGGTGCACAAGATCACATCCACTCCGGAGCGCGAAGTCAGCTGGTAATTTGTAGTGCTGACATCGAATCAATCTTGTATCTTGCGGCGTATGTCCATCGAGCGCAGTCCGAACGATTGCCCGTTGCGATGCGCCGCAAGATCATCAAAGAAAAATTTGAGTGTGTGCGACACTGTTGGAAACGCGATTTCATCCCAGGGTACTTCGGCTTCGGAGAAAAGTTTGACTTCCAAGCTTTCCGTGCCTGCCAAGAAATCAAGGTCCAGCAGGCGCGCACGGTAGAACATGTGCACTTGGTGCACATGAGGCACGTTCATCATTGAGTAAAGTTCTTGCAATTCGATTCGAGCACCAGCTTCCTCCAGCGTCTCGCGCTCGGCTGCTTCCGCGGTTGTCTCATTGTTCTCCATGAAACCGGCCGGTAATGTCCAGTAGCCATGTCGCGGCTCAATAGCTCGTCTGCACAGCAGTACTTTGCCTGCCTCGTGTTCATCCCATAGTGGGATACTGCCAACAACCATCTTGGGATTCTGGTAGTGAACCGTACCGCAATGCGTGCATACGTGCCGCTCGCGATTGTCGTCAGACGGAATCCGAACCTGCACCGGGTGGCCGCAGCTTGAGCAGAAATTCATCGCGGATGCGTAATCAGAGTTGATGAGAGCAAGCAGGCACGGGTAATCTCGTGAGCGAGTGTAACACTCGAAAGACGCGCATCACTTCAACAAAGAGAATTTGCAAAACAGAGCCAGACCCTGTATAGTCCGGTGTCTCAGGCGCGGGGTGGAGCAGTCTGGCAGCTCGTCGGGCTCATAACCCGAAGGTCACAGGTTCAAATCCTGTCCCCGCAACCAAACTCTGGCCCGGTCCTTGCGATCGGGCTTTGTTTTTCTGGAGCGACAGCCACGGTTCTTACCCGGCCGCACCGAACACGCGCGCGTTGGAGAGCCAGTCGAACGCGGGTGGTTGTCATCTGCTTTTTGCACCTTGAGGCAATGACAATTTGGGGGAACTGCCCTATAATTCGCGCCAGTTCGGGTTTGATGCGGCCCTCCTCCCAGCCAGGGAAAGAACAGTCCGCCGTCCCTGCCGCGTCCAAGTGACCGGCCCTTGAGCGCCAGTAGCCCATCCAAAAGTCCACCACACCGGGCGCTGGAAGCAAGCACCATCGATACAGCTCCTGCCACAGCTTCTTTGACGCGGGCCCTTTAGTTAGCTGTTCACTGCAACCAACCTGTTTTGCACGAATCACAGATGAATACCGTAGAGGCGAAAAAAGTCCTTGAGACCGTGTTGCTGTGCACGCATGAAGCGCTCACGATCAACGACCTGAAAAAACTCTTCGTCGCGCTGGCAGAGGGAGAGGAGTCTTCGCTCGATGCCGATTCGATCAACTCGCTGCTCGACGAATTGACTCAGGATTGGTCCGAGCGTGGGATCGAACTGGTGCGGCTGTCCACCGGCTGGCGGTTTCAGAGCCGGCCGGAAATGAAAACTTTTCTCGACAGGCTCAATCCGGAAAAGCCCCCGAAGTACACGCGCGCGACCTTGGAGACACTGGCCATCATCGCTTACCGACAGCCCGTGACGCGGGGCGACATCGAAGATATCCGGGGTGTAGCGGTGAATTCGCAGACCATCAAGCTGCTTGAAGACCGCGGCTGGATTGACGCTATCGGTCATCGTGATGTGCCGGGGCGTCCGGCGCTGTTTGCAACGACCAAGCAATTTCTTGACGACCTAGGCCTGTCATCGCTGGATGAACTGCCACCGCTGCAGCCGGTAGGTGGCGAAGGCATGGATGGCTCGAGCGTAATTCAGGCCATGGAGCAAAACATCGAGGCGACGTTGAATCAGGCAACAATTCAATTCTCAGATACCGGCGACGCAGGCGACTCTGCCGATTCAGGAGCCGAGCACGACGTTCATGCAGTCAGCGTGGCCCGTGGAGAGCCGCGAGAAGGCACCCACGGCAGCGAGGCTGGTGACATAACGAGTGAAGAGAACGCAGAACAAACACAGGACCCCCAACAAGCAGGTGAGCGTGCGCTGGGCGACGCTACTGATTAACCCCCACCCCTAAACAGACAATGACAGTCAACAATCCCACTGACCCTCAGGCTGAACTGAGCGTGCAAGACCTTGAGCAAGAAACCGGGAAGCCCGATCAGGAGGGCAGTGACAAGAGGAATCCGGCGGATCAAAAGCCAGCTCGCCGTGGCGTTCGAGGTCCTCGGTCTTTGCGGCGCGCGCGCTCCGAGCGGGGCGCGGAAGGAGCAGCGTCCGCGTCATCCGTTGCTGTCGAGGGGGAGGCGGAACCGCGAGAGCGTCCGGAAAACGTGACTCGTCCGCAGCATCCGCCGCGCCAGCATGCACACAAGCAGAATCCGCCGCGTGGAAAAGATGCCCATCATGGCGGACAAGAACGCAAGCATCAGAAGAATCCGCACAATCTGGGCCGCGCCGGTGCGGGTGACGCCGATGCAGCATTCAGTTTTGTCACCTCCGAGGCCTACGATCGGGCAGTCGGTGCGGAGGACAACGCGCCGCGTCAGCAGCGCCAGCACAAACCGGTGCGGCGTGATCTTACTGCCGACGATGATGCGCCCAAGTTGCACAAGGTTCTTGCCGAAGCGGGCATGGGTTCCCGGCGCGATATGGAAGAGCTGATCATCGCCGGGCGCGTGTCAGTCAATGGCGAGCCCGCGCATATCGGCCAGCGCATTTTGCCGGCGGATCAAGTTCGCATTAATGGCAAGCTCGTGCAGCGCAAGGTCAGCAGCCGGCCGCCGCGCGTTCTGGTGTACCACAAGCCGGCGGGCGAGATCGTCAGTACGAGTGATCCCGAGGGCCGGGCCACGGTTTTCGATCGGCTGCCTCCGATGAAAGCCGGCAAATGGCTGGCGGTGGGCAGGCTGGATTTCAACACCGAGGGCCTGCTGCTTTTTACGACATCCGGAGATCTGGCCAATCGTCTGATGCACCCCCGCTATGGAATCGAGCGCGAATACGCAGTTCGCACGCTAGGCGAGCTTGAGGAGGGCATGCGCCAGAAGCTGCTTTCAGGCGTTGAGCTGGAAGATGGGCCGGCCAGCTTCAATAAGATCAGTGATGGCGGTGGCGAGGGAGCTAATCGCTGGTATCGCGTAATCATCTCGGAAGGCCGGAATCGTGAAGTGCGCCGCATGTTCGAGGCAATAGGCCTGACGGTGTCTCGCCTGATTCGTACCCGGTACGGCGTGATGACCCTGCCAGCCAGCCTCAAGCGCGGGCGCTGGGAAGAACTGGACGAGCACGCAGTCAGAGGTCTGATGGCAGCAAGTGGTCTACAGAAAAACAGTAAGCAGCAAAAGCCGCATGGACCGCAATCGCGTGGCCAACAACCGCACGGTAATCGCAATGGCCAACATTACGGCCAGCCAAACGCTCAGCAGAACGGCAAGCGTCCATCCGGAAAGCCCCGTCAGCCCGATCCTTTGCAGACGGCCATTGGCCTGCCGATGGTAGTCAACGGTAGTCGGCCCAATCGAGGAGATGGTCAGCGCCGCAATACCCAAGGCCGCAACAGTCAAGGTGGCGGGCAGTGGACCAACGATCGCTTCGGCGGCGTGCAACAGCGCAGGCGGTCGCGCGGTTGACCGGGCGCACCCTTAAAATTTTTCTTTTGACAAGTCTGCAGGATTACGGACGCGCATTGCAGCGGAGCGGCTTATCGCTTATAATCAGACACTTAACAAAGCGTCGACCCAAGTGTTACGCGTTGCCCCGTCACCCAGAGATGGTTTGATGGCGGCAAATGTGCGGCTCGCTGGGCGCCAAGCAAAAAAAGATGGGCACTTGCCCATTTTTTTTTTCCTGAAAAGTTTGCAACCGACCGCTGTCATAGCGGCCGGGTCGGAGTGTGGTTTGGTTCTATCAGCGCTAATTGAAAAGACAGTCGTCGGCATGGGCTACGAACTGGTCGACTTCGAGCGGCGCGGGCACGGGCACCTGACGGTCTTCATTGATGTGCCTGAGCATGAGGGCCGTGCTGTTACCGTAGAAGATTGCGAGAAAGTTACGCATCAGCTGCTGCATGTGCTGACCGTCGAGGATGCCGACTACGAACGGCTTGAAGTGTCTTCACCAGGGTTGGATAGGCCGCTGAAGAAGCTTGCCGACTACGCGCGCTTCGCCGGGCAAGAAGCGCTGATCAAGCTGCGCATGACCTCGCCTGGTGCGGGTAATCGCAAATCTTTTCAGGGTGTGCTGCATGCGCCCGAGGGCGAGACGCTCAGACTTGAATTCGAAGGAAATGAAGGGCCGGCGATGCTGGAGTTTTCGCTGGCTGAAGTGGACAAGGCACGTTTGGTGCCCAAAGTGGATTTCAGGAGTCGCAAATGAGTCGCGAAATTTTGATGCTGGTCGATGCGCTGGCGCGTGAAAAGAACGTCGACAAGGAGGTCGTGTTCGGCGCACTGGAGCATGCGCTCGCACAAGCCACCAAAAAGCGCTACGAGGGCGAGGTGGACATTCGCGTGGCGATTGATCGCGACAACGGCGAATTCGAGACCTTCCGCCGCTGGCATGTCGTGCCCGACGAGGCTGGACTGCAGCTGCCCGACCAAGAAATCCTGTTGTTCGAAGCCAAAGAGCAGATCGACGATATCGAGGTCGACGACTACATTGAAGAGCCCATCGAATCCGTTGATTTTGGACGTCGTTTTGCGCAGGACACCAAGCAGGTGGTACTGCAGCGCATCCGTGACGCAGAGCGCGAGCAGATCTTGTCAGACTTCCTCGAGCGCGGCGACTCTCTGGTGACCGGTACCATCAAGCGTATGGAGCGCGGCGATGCCATCGTCGAGTCCGGCAAGATCGAGGCGCGACTTCCGCGCGATCAGATGATCCCAAAAGAAAACCTCCGCATTGGCGATCGTGTGCGTGCCTACATCCTGCGCATCGACCGCAATGCGCGTGGTCCGCAGGTGATTCTCTCGCGTACCGCGCCTGATTTCATCATGAAGCTGTTCGAGCTGGAAGTTCCCGAGATCGAGCAGGGCCTGCTGCAGATCAAATCGGCCGCACGCGACCCCGGCGTCCGCGCGAAGATCGCGGTATACACCAGCGACAAGCGCATTGATCCCATCGGTACGTGCGTTGGCATGCGTGGCTCGCGTGTGCAGAGCGTGACGGGTGAGCTGGGCGGCGAGCGCGTTGATATCGTGCTCTGGTCTGATGACCCCGCACAGTTCGTGATCGGTGCTCTGGCGCCGGCCAATGTCTCCTCGATCGTGGTCGATGAAGACAAGCATGCGATGGATGTCGTGGTCGATGAAGAAAATCTCGCGATCGCGATTGGGCGTGGCGGTCAGAACGTACGCTTGGCATCCGAGCTTACTGGCTGGCAGATCAACATCATGACCGCCGAAGAATCCGCAGACAAGGCCGCGTCGGAGCGTGCGCTCATCCGTCAGGTGTTCATGGAAAAGCTCGATGTGGACGAGGAAGTCGCCGATATTCTTGCTCAGGAGGGTTTCTCCACATTGGAAGAAATCGCCTATGTACCAATCTCTGAGATGCTGGATATCGAAGCCTTCGACGAAGAGACCGTCGACGAGCTTCGTAACCGCGCTCGTGACGCACTCGTCACCGAGGCCATCGCCTCAGAAGAAGGACTCGAGGGTATGGAAGAAGGGCTGATCAACCTTGAGGGCATGGACCGCACGACGGCCGGTAAGCTGGGGCTCGCGGGCATCAAGACGCTGGAAGCTTTCGGTAACCTTGCCTACGATGAGTTTGGCGCGATCCTGGCGCTGCCGACAGAGCGCGCGCGACAGCTGATCGACGAAGAATTCAAGGATGCCACGGACGATGAAATGCGACTTATCGATGCGAAGTATGACGAGCATGCCAAAGAATTGCAGGCTCGCGTGTGGAGCCTTGCCGAGAGCAAGTGATTCCTCCGACTGACATCATGGATAGCGCGACTAGAAAAGAGGATTGAATGGCAAGCAACAACGTAGCCCAATTTGCCTCCGAGCTGAAAATGCCGGCCGATCTGCTGCTCAAGCAGCTCAAGGCGGCTGGCGTCGACAAGAGCTCGGCCGAGGATAAGTTGTCCAAGGAAGACAAGGACAAGCTGCTCGGGCACCTGCGCAAAGTTCATGGATCTACTGGGGACAGCGAGAAGAAAAAGATCACGCTCACTCGTAAGGAAACGACTGAAATCAAGCAAGCCGATTCAAGCGGCAAGTCACGCACGATTCAAGTGGAGGTAAGAAAGAAGCGTACCTTCGTCAAACGCGACGATGCGCCTGTTGCGGGGGAAATTGATGTGCCGCAGGCAAACATCATCGATGATGCCGAAATCGCGCGCCGAGCAGATGAGGCACGTCGTCAGTCTGAACTGATCGCGCGTCAGGAAGCCGATCTTCGCGAGAAGCAGGAGAGGCTGGCGAAACTGGAGGCCGAGCGTATCGCCGCCGAGCAGGCAGAGGCCGAACTGTCCAGCGCTGCCGAAGCAGCCAAAGATTCCACCCTGCTGGGTGCGGCATCAGCAGAGCGTTCTGCCGAAGAGGCGGCGCGTGTTGCTGCAGAGTCCGCTCGCGTAGTAGCCGCCGAGCAGGCGCGCAAGGCGGTGGCTAATGAAGTCGCGCAGATCAAGGCCATGATGAATGCGCCGCGCAAGGTGCTCAAGGCACCTGAGCAGCCGGCGGCGCGTGCCGAGGGTACCTTGCATCGTCCCGCCGAGAAAAAACCCGGCGAGAAAAAGGACGACAAAAAGCCAGGCGAGAAAAAATCCATCAAGTCTGCCAATGTCTCATCGACTTGGCAGGATGAGAAGAAACGTAGCCCCGGTGGCCTGAAAACGCGAGGCGCACCGACGCCGGGTGGCCGCGATGGCTGGCGCGCTGGTCCGCGTGGCCGCCGCAACAATCATGCTGAGGATCGCGAGTCGAATTTCCAGCAGCCGACCGAGGCGGTCGTGCGCGAGGTGAATGTGCCCGAAACCATCACGGTTGCCGAGCTTGCACACAAGATGTCCGTGAAGGCGTCCGAGGTCATCAAACAGCTCATGAAGCTTGGTCAAATGGTCACCATCAATCAGGTGCTCGATCAAGAAACGGCAATGATTGTCGTTGAAGAGATGGGGCATGTTGCGCATGCTGCCAAACTGGATGATCCCGAAGCATTGCTGGAAGAAGGTAATCAGAACGCCGATGCCGAAATGCATCCGCGTGCACCGGTCGTTACCGTGATGGGTCACGTCGACCACGGCAAGACCTCACTGCTCGACTATATCCGTCGTGCCAAAGTCGCATCTGGGGAAGCAGGTGGCATTACCCAGCATATCGGCGCCTATCATGTCGAGACCCCGCGGGGCATGATTACTTTCCTCGATACCCCAGGTCACGAAGCATTTACCGCCATGCGTGCGCGCGGCGCTAAAGCGACTGATATCGTCATTCTGGTCGTGGCCGCCGATGATGGCGTGATGCCCCAGACCAAGGAGGCGATCGCGCATGCGAAGGCCGCTGGCGTCCCCCTGGTGGTTGCGATCAACAAGATCGACAAGCCGGGAGCAAACCCTGATCGCGTGAAAACCGAGCTCGTTGCCGAGCAAGTTGTGCCTGAAGAATACGGTGGTGATTCCCCCTTCATTGCCGTGTCCGCAAAAACCGGCGAAGGTATTGATACCTTGCTGGAGAACGTTTTGCTCCAAGCCGAAGTGCTGGAGCTTCAGGCACCTGTCGAAACGCCTGCCAAGGGTTTGGTTATCGAAGCCAAGCTCGACAAAGGCCGTGGACCGGTTGCCACCATCATGGTGCAATCCGGCACACTCAAGCGTGGCGATATTGTGCTCGCAGGCTCTTCGTATGGCCGGGTTCGCGCCATGCTGGACGAGAATGGCAAAGCGATTAACGAAGCGGGACCCTCAATTCCCGTGGAGATTCAAGGTCTGACCGAAGTGCCGGCGGCCGGTGAAGAAGCGATGGTGCTCACCGACGAGCGCAAGGCGCGCGAGATCGCTCTGTTCAGGCAAGGTAAATATCGTGATGTCAAGTTGGCCAAGCAACAGGCTGCAAAACTGGAGAATATGTTCGAGCAGATGGGTGAGGGTGAGGTCAAGAACTTGGCGCTCATCATCAAGGCGGACGTGCAAGGCTCACAGGAAGCGCTGGTCGGGTCGATGCAGAAACTCTCAACTGCCGAGGTACGTGTTCAGGTTGTTCATGCTGCAGTGGGTGGCATCAGCGAATCTGATGTCAACCTCGCGCTGGCTTCCAAGGCAGTGATTATCGGCTTTAATGTGCGTGCCGATGCCTCAGCGCGTAAGCTGGCCGAATCTAGCGGTATCGATATTCGTTACTACAACATCATTTACGACGCGATTGATGAGATCAAGGCGGCAATGGGCGGCATGCTGGCGCCCGAGAAGCGCGAGCATGCGCTGGGACTGGTCGAGATACGTCAGGTCTTCATGGTCAGCAAAGTCGGTGCAATTGCTGGCTGCTATGTGCTCGAAGGGATGGTCAAGCGTGGTGCGCATGTCCGTCTGCTGCGCGACAACGTCGTGCTGTGGACTGGCGAGCTGGATTCGCTCAAGCGCTTCAAGGATGACGTGAAAGAAGTGAAGTCCGGGTTTGAGTGCGGCCTCTCACTGAAAAACTACAACGACATCAAAGAAGGCGATCAGCTTGAAGTTTTCGAGGTGCAAGAAGTCGCTCGTACTCTTTAACATAGCAAAGATGAAGCCACTGGACCCCGGCCCGCGCCGGGGTGGCGATGTTGGAGTCCGCTGGTATTTATTCTGTCATCCCTTCGCGCTCTGGGATTCAGTGTCTTTTGAAACGTATCACCCTTCATGGCCAAGCACAGCAAATCCATCCCCGGTCGCAGCCAGCGTGTCGCTGATCAGATCCAGAAGGATCTGGCCGAACTGATCGCGATGGAAGTCAAAGATCCCCGCATCGGC
>RGFZ01000056.1 GCA_010024875.1 Oxalobacteraceae bacterium
GCCAGAGCCGCAAGGGCTGCTGCCGGCTCCAGTGCTAGACTATATTCAACGACATCATCTTTATCAGACTATTTAATGGATATCAAAACACTGCAGGCGCTGGTGGTCGATGCGCTGGAAGACGTCAAAGCTCAAGAAATCCGCGTCTACGATACGATGCACCTGACCAGCATGTTCGATCGCATCGTGATCGCTTCAGGGACTTCCAACCGCCAGACCCGCGCACTCGCCATGTCCGTGCGTGACAAGGTGAAATCTTCCGGTGGCGAGATCATCAACATGGAAGGCGAGAACACGGGTGAGTGGGTGCTGGTCGATCTCGGCGATATTGTGGTCCACATCATGCAACCAGCGATCCGCGCCTATTACCGTCTCGAAGAAATCTGGGGCGATAAAGAAGTGAAGCTCGGTGCCGCCAAGCGCTCGGCAGGCACCGCTCGCAAAGCGTCGCAAAAGGCAGCGAGCGACGGAACCCAAGCTCCTGCCAAGACTGCTGCAAAAAAGACCCCGGCAAAAAAGTCTGCAGCGACCAAGGCACCCGCCAAGAAAGCACCTGCAAGAAAAATTCCGGCAAAGAAGGCTACCGTCAAGGTGACTGCGAAAACCGCTTCAAAGACAGCGTCAAAGACAGCCTCGAAGACCCCCGCCAAAAAAGCGGTTGCAAGAAAAACGCCGGCAAAAAAATCAGTGTCGAAAAAATCGGCGGCGCGCTGATTTTTATTCCCTGCCATGCATTTGATCATCGCGGCGGTAGGGCATAAGATGCCGGCGTGGATAGAAACCGGCTTCCAGGAGTATGCCAAGCGCATGCCGCCCGAATGCCGATTGCTGCTCAAAGAAATCAAGCCTGTCGAACGCACCTCCGGCCGCAGCGCCGAGAGCGTGATGGCTGAGGAGCGCAAGCGCATCGAGGCGGTACTGCCCAAGGGGTGTTTGCTGGTCGCGCTCGATGAGCGCGGCGTCGATCTCACGACCATGCAATTGTCACAACAATTGACGCACTGGCAACAGCAAGGCCGGGATGTTACATTCGTCATCGGCGGCGCCGATGGTCTTGATGACGAATTCAAGAAGCAGGCAGACCAACGGGTACGCGTCTCCAGTCTGACGCTGCCGCATGGCATGGTACGCGTGCTGCTCGCCGAGCAGCTGTACCGTGCGCTGTCGATCACCAAGAATCATCCCTATCACCGCGCATAGCGATCATCGCCGGCACGCTGAAAAACTGGAGAGCGGAAACACCCGGATGGCAGTCGCTGACCAAAAAATTTATCTGGCTTCCAAGAGCCCGCGCAGGCGCGAACTGCTGCGTCAAATCGGCGTGGAGTTCGAATTGCTGATGCTGCGCGACGAACCCGGTCGGCATGGGGCGGTCTCTGAAGAACCTCACACAGGCGAGGCACCCGATGCCTATGTCGCGCGGATCGCGCGCGAGAAAGCATCCAGTGGCTGGGAAGCGCTGCAATGGCGCAAGCTGCCAATACGCCCAGTGCTGGCCGCTGACACCACCGTGACACTGGATGGCAACATCCTCGGCAAGCCCGCTGATGCCGCCGAAGCGTTCGACATGCTGCGCTCTTTGTCAGGCCGCACGCATCAAGTATTCACTGCAGTCGCCGTGATCGCGCACAACCGGCTGAATGAAGTATTGCAGCGTTCACAAGTACGTTTTGCAGAGATTTCCGAAGAAACGCTGAAGGCTTACTGTGCTACTCAAGAGCCCTACGACAAAGCGGGCAGCTATGGCGTACAAGGACTGGCAGCACAATTCATTGAACACATCAGCGGCAGCTACACCGGCATCATGGGGCTGCCACTGTTCGAGACTTCTCGCTTGCTCAAGCAGGCGGGCATCAGGATGCTATGAGCGAAGATCTACTCGTCAATATCACGCCGCAAGAGACGCGCGTCGCACTGATACAGCAAGGCGCGGTGCAAGAGCTGCACATCGAGCGCACTGCCTCACGCGGTCGCGCGGGCAACATCTATCTGGGCAAGGTGGCCAGGGTTCTGCCCGGCATGCAATCGGCTTTCATCGATATCGGTCTTGAGCGCGCTGCGTTTCTCCATGTGGCCGATATCTGGGAAGCGCGCGTACAGGGCACCCCGGGAAGTCCGCCTACTCCGATTGAAAAACTGCTGTTCGACGGACAATCGCTGCTGGTGCAGGTAGTGAAAGATCCGATTGGCACCAAGGGCGCGCGGCTCTCGACGCAGATCTCGATTGCGGGTCGCATGCTGGTCTATCTGCCACAAGATCCGCACCCGCTGAAGAGAAAGGCGGTTTCATCATCCGCACGATGGCCGAAGATGCCAGCGAGGCCGATCTCACCATGGACGTCGCCTATCTGCGCAAGACCTGGGACCATATCCTGCAAGAGAGCAAACGCCAGCCCGCCCCAGCGCTACTGTATCAAGACCTGAGCCTGGCGCAGCGGGTACTGCGCGACTTCGTCAGCGAAGAGACTGCCTGCATACATATTGACTCACGCGAAAATTTCCAAAAGCTCAATGAATTCGCACAAAGCTATACGCCCTCCGTCATCAGCAAACTCACGCATTACACGGGGGAGCGCCCCTTGTTTGATCTGTACGGCGTGGAAGAAGAAATCGAGCGTGCGCTAGGTCGTCGCGTTGATCTGAAATCAGGTGGCTACCTGATCATCGAGCAAACTGAAGCCATGACCACCATCGATGTGAATACGGGTAGTTATGTGACCGGGCGTAACTTCGATGACACCATCTTCAAGACCAATCTCGAAGCAGCACATGCCATCGCGCGTCAGCTGAGACTACGGAATCTGGGTGGCATCATCATCCTCGATTTTATCGACATGGAAAATGTCGAGCACCGCGCCGCCGTGCTCAGCGAGCTGCACAAGGCACTGGCACGGGACCGGACTAAAACGACGATATCGGATTTTTCTGCGCTGGGGCTGGTGGAGGTTACCCGAAAACGAACCCGTGAATCGCTGGCCAATGTCTTGTGCGAGCCCTGCCCGGCCTGTCACGGCAAGGGCATCGTCAAAACGCCTCGCACCATCGCCTACGACATCCTGCGCGAGCTGTTACGCGAAGCCAAGCAATTCAATCCGCGAGAGTTTCGCATCCTGGCCTCGCAACTGGTGATCGACCTGTTCCTGGAGGAAGAATCACAGCATTTGGCGATGCTGGGTGATTTCATCGGCAAGCCTATCTCGCTGCAGGTCGAGAGTAGCTATCACCAGGAGCAGTACGACATCATTCTGATGTGAATAAAGAAGCAAGACGCTGGACTCCGGCATGCGCCGGAATGAACGCATTGAAAGCTGATCCCGTTTGCGTCGTCATCACGGCGCGGGCAGGGATCCAGCGATTTTGAAAATTCCTGACACCGTCTATGTCCCCCGACATCATCATCACCAACATGAAGAAACGCTACACCGGCGTTTCCGGGACGATCAATGCTCTGCTGCCGGTGCAGGCGAAAGATTTCAGCATTGGTTTCGTCGGACAAGATCTGCCAGGTGCACAATTGGCCCAACAACATTCGCCACATCGCTTTGCGCATCTGACGATCTGGCAAGCCATAGGGGTATCGCGCACACCCCTACCCGATGGCCGGCCCCGTATCTGGCACGTGCGTCGCGACCCCGAGATGATGCTGGCGATCTTTTTGCGCGATGTGCTGCGTTTCCCCATTCGGCTAGTGTTCACCTCTGCTGCCAAGCATCGGCACTCGTGGTTCCCTCGCTGGCTGATCAGCAAGATGGACGGGATTGCCCGGCAAATACGGGATCGGCGTTTTCGGGCGCATACGTCCTGCCAAAGGCACCGACATTTTTGTTGATGCAATGATCGAGGTACTACCACGCTTCCCGGATTTCACCGCCATCATTACCGGGCAGGCATTAGCCGAGCATCAGAGCTACCTGAGGGCGATGGAGGATAAAATCCGGGCTGCTGGTCTGTCGGAGCGCATCGTCTTTCTGGGCAATTTGCCGGCAGACGAGATACCACGCTGGTACCAGAACGTGGCAATCATGGTGGCCTGCCCGCGCTATGAGCCGTTCGGCATCACGCCGCTGGAAGCCATGGCAAGTGGCTGCGCCGTGGTGGCCAGCCGGACCGGCGCATTCGAGTACATCGTCGAACCTGGCCAGACCGGCGCACTGATACCGACTGACGACGCGCAGGCACTGGCCGACGCAATCAGCGTATTGATGCAAGAACCGGACAAGATTGCTCTGATGGGCCAGGCGGGACGACAAAGAGTTGCCGCAGAATTTTCTATCGAGAAGGAGGCAGAAGGCATCGCACAGGTCTACCGTGCCGTGCTGGACGTTAAACAACCATGAACATCACCCCCGTTATTCTGTCAGGCGGCAGCGGCTCGCGTCTGTGGCCCTTATCGCGCGCGATGCGTCCGAAGCAGTTCCTCGGCGTGACCGATGAGAAAACTCTGTTTCAGCTGACGCTGCAACGGCTGCAAGGACTCCCCGGGCTACAGCCACCCGTCATCGTCTCCAATCAGGAGCACCGTTTTCTGGTTGCCGAGCAATGCCGTGAGGCCGGCATGGCGCCGGACGCGATCATTCTCGAACCCTTTGGCCGCAACACCGCGCCCGCGATCGCCGTCGCTGCGCTGCACGCGATGAAGTCCGATCAGGATCCCGTGCTGCTGGTACTGCCCTCGGATCACATCTTTGCGAAACCCGAGGCATTCCGAGACAGTGCTGTGCTTGCCGCGCAAGCAGCGCAGCAAGGACAGCTAGTCACCTTCGGGATCGTGCCGACACACCCGGAAACCGGCTACGGTTATATTCGCGCCGGCGACAAGACCGGCATCAACGGTATTCATTCCGTGGCACAGTTTGTCGAAAAGCCGAACCTTGCGACCGCTGAGCGCTACGTCAGTTCAGGAGATTATTTCTGGAACAGCGGTATGTTCATGTTTCGTGCGTCCGTCTATCTCCACGAATTGAAGCAGCATCATCCTGATATGTTGCGTCAATGCGAGCAGGCTTACCAGCGCGCCCGCGTAGATCTGGATTTTGTCCGTCTTGATGAAGCGGCCATGACTGACTGCCCATCAGACTCCGTGGATTATGCTGTCATGGAAAAGACCCGCCAAGCCGCCATGGTGTCGCTAGACGCTGGCTGGAATGATGTCGGTGCGTGGTCATCCGTGTGGCAGGTCCTACCCAAGGACGGGCACGGCAACGCCATACGCGGCGACGTCATCACCGAATCAGCCACAGATTGCTATGTTCATGCAGATCATCGTCTGGTCACCCTATTGGGCGTCAAGGATCTCGTCGTGATCGAGACTGCAGACGCGATTCTCGTCGCCGATAAAGACGCGGCGCAGGACGTGAAAAAAATCGTCAATCGCCTGAGCGAGGCAAAACGTCCGGAAACCGACTTGCACCGCGAAGTCTATCGGCCATGGGGTTCGTATGATTCACTCGGCCATGGCCCGCGTTATCAGGTCAAGAGCATCCGCGTAAAACCCGGCGCCAAGCTATCACTCCAATATCATCATCATCGCGCAGAGCACTGGGTCGTCGTGTCGGGTACTGCCAAGGTGCTGATTGGTGAGAAATCGCAGCTGGTTCGAGAAAATGAATCCGTCTTTATTCCTCAAGGCGAAAAACACATGCTCGAAAATCCAGGAAAAACCTGGCTGGAACTGATCGAGGTACAGTCAGGAAGCTACCTTGGCGAGGATGACATCGTCCGGTTGGAGGATGTGTACGGCAGGGCAGGCAGTGGCCATCATTGAACCCTCGCGCAGACCCAGAATAGCGATCGGATTTTTTGGCGTTACGCGCTCGCTGAAATGGACGCTCCCCTCCATACGCGAGAACATCATTGAACCTGCAAGACGGCTAGGCGATGTCCGGCTGTTTGCTCATTTTTATCAACAAACGCACATTACTAACCCCCGGTCTGGCGAAGATGACCCACTGGATCCAGAAGAATATCGCCTGCTTGAGTGCGACGAGGTGCGCCTGGAAGAACCAGGACACTGCCTTGCGGAAGCTCGATATGAATGGATACTCTCGCATGGCGATGCTTTCCATGACGGCGGAAAATCACTCGCGAATTTGATTCACCAGCTGCACTCGTTGCAGGCGGTCGGGAGAATGATCAATGCCTGGCAACCCGATCTAGTCGTACTCGCGAGGCCTGATCTTCGGTATCACGACAATCTGGAAAACGCCTTGCGCAAGCAACTCACTCGTTCAGCACGCTACATTAGTGTGCCTGACTGGCAGTGGTACGGCGGGGTGAATGATCGGCTCGCCATCGGAAGCACACATGCCTGCCATGCCTACGCGAATCGTATCGATCTGATTCCCGCTTACCTGCGCAAAACAGGCGGCCCCTTGCCTGCAGAGCGTTTCCTTCGATTTTCCTTGAACAGTCATGGCCTTATTCCGGTAGCAACCAGTATTACCGCCAGCCGGGTGCGAGCTGCAGGACGCACGGAAGATGAGAATTTCAAACCCATCTCCACGAGCAAAATGCTCAGACGATACGCGGAAAGCTTTCTATTTTCTTTTCTGAGATTTCAAAAAAACAATCTCATCAATAGCTGAATCATTCAGCGCTTTCCCAGCGAAATCCGTGTCGCATTTGGTATAGTGATCACAAAATTTTTATAAAACACAAGCGCCATACAACCTATGCAGATTACCGCCTTGCGAACTCAGCTGAAAAAGCTTCTGAAAATAAATGAATATGATCCGAAGAAGGCTTATCTACTGATACCCGGGATGGTCTCCCGTTCTGAAAGGAAAAATCTCGCAAAACAGGCGTCAAAATTGACCGGACGTGGCCATGTACTGGAATTCGGCGCTTTCTTCGGAGCCAGCACCGCTGCCATCCTTTGTGGATTGAAACAGAACGGACTGACAAAAGAATTTCACGTCTTCGACTACTTCAAAACAAATGATCAATGGTTTTCGGACATCACCCGACAACTGGCGAAAAGCCATGAATCACTGCTTTCCTTCGATGGTGAATGGTTGGATTTTTCAGGCGTCTACCACTATTTCATCAATGATCCTGTCGTTCATACGCATAAAATACTGATCAGCGATCTGGAGTGGAAAAACGAACCCATCGAATTCATCCACTTGGATCTGCCCAAGGACTGGTCTCAGGCAGGAAAAATAGCCAGCGAAACCTTCCCGTGGATAATCAAAGATGCAAAATTAATTTTCCAGGATTTTGTGAATCAATGGTCTTTTGAAATTGGCGCCATGATTGGATTTCTTCTTAAAGAAAGATTGATTAGTGTCGATGGCAGCTTCGGCTCAACACTGTCGACATCCGCGAATGAAAAATTTGGAATGGACAGCTTACAATCGCTCATTACCGAAATGAGCGACAAGACGAAAGTGTTGACTAACTTTGACTATGCATTCGAGCACACCAGAAATTTTCTGAATCAAGAAGAACAAACGATCTTGCGCGTTGGACGTGCAGTCCTGATATCGGAAAGCGATAAAGTCCAAGGATTGAAAGAGCTATCCCGCGCGATAGACCATATGCCATCGACCAATGGGCGTGGGAGCAAAGCCTTAAAGAATGCACTCGAATTTGGGCTTCAAGCAAAGAAGAGCGTCAGCGATTGACATCTACAAATAAATCGCCAGAGTCTCGATAAAACAGCCCCGATAATCATGCCTTGGCGAACATATTCTGCGTCTCGCTGATAAATGCTCTGACATTGGCAACACTTTTTTCTTCTTGGGCGAGAATTTGCTCTCGCATCTGGGAACGTGTTGCTCTAGCCTCCTCAATACTGTCAAACCCATAGGACACACCATAACGATCTTGAGGATTTGCGTACCATTGATCGAGCGTGACACCCTCATCAGGAATCACAATCGAATCACATCCACAGAGCGAGGCAAATCGCGAGTACGCAGTGTAGGTATCATAAGAAATAAAACGCTCTACCCGCTTGAAAATAGCAGAAACTTCCCGATGTGACTTGCCATCGATAAGAATGGCATCGTCGGCACTGTGCTGAAGCTTCTTGTGGCGACCCTTACGCAGACAGTAAGCAGTGCCTTTGCGTGCTTCGACTACGCCGTCGAGATTATAGAATTCAAGCGGGTAGTGAATCACTTCCAGATGATGCGATGACAATACCGATCCGGGATAATGAAAATCCTGAATCGCGCTATTGAACTTGTAGTGAAGTTCATCAGGGCCGAAATAGAAAGTGCCCTTGTGGAATCCCGGGTTATGCAATAGCCAACGCACTACATGCTTTGCCCCTAGAGGATTGCCAAAGGTAACTTCAGGATAGACTGCAATCCAATCATCTTTGTCCCGATAGGAGCGGATGGAGCGTTTGACTGGCGTATTCAGGTGCGGATTCGTTGGAAATGGCTTGATTGACCAGCGAACTGAACGCCGGACAAACTGAGGTAGCGTCTGCCAGACATTCAGGCGATTGATTTCATGATTCTCGAATAAAGGAAAGATCTCGGCTTTAGCGCCCAGAGTGTTCAGTAAATGACACAGCTTGTGCAAAACGATGGCTCCACCGCGTATTTCTTTGTAGGGAGGAGCAAAGACAAGATAGCGTTTCATTGATTTTTTTTATTCTCCGATGAAAAAAAATCGCGAACTTTTTCGGAAATGTAGTCGATTTGCTCGTCAGTCAATGAGTAAAACAATGGCAGTCTAAGCAGCCGTTCACTCTCGCGAGTAGTGTAACGATCCTCTCCGTGAAAACGCCCAAATTTCTTGCCAGCCTCGGAAGAATGAAGCGGAACATAATGAAACACCGATAAAACACCGGCGTTTTTTAAATAAGTAATCAAACCTGCTCTTGATTCCGGGTCGCGCAGTTTTATATAAAAACAGTGCGCATTATGATTGCTTTCGCTCGTAAATCGAGGCAGATCAGCATACCCCTCCTGTTCGAGCATACCAAGCTGTCGCTCGTAACGCTGCCAGCAACGCATCCGAGAAGCCGCTATCTTGTCTGCATCTTCCAGTTGTCCCCAAAGATAGGCAGCTTGCACATCGCCTGGCAGGTAGCTGCTGCCCACATCTACCCAAGTATATTTGTCCACCATGCCACGGAAGAAACGGCTACGATTAGTGCCTTTTTCTCGGATGATTTCTGCACGATCGATAAGAGATTCGCGATTAATAATTAACAAACCACCCTCACCTGCGCTGGTGAAATTTTTAGTTTCATGAAAACTGAGCGCACCGAAATCACCAAAGGTGCCCAAGGCCTTGCCTTTGTATGTGCTGAGCATAGCTTGCGCAGCATCTTCGACCACAGAAAGCTGGTGACGCTCTGCGATTTTCATGATGCGGTCCATATCGCAGGCACCCCCCGCGTAATGGACGACCACGATCGCTCGAGTCTTATCAGTGATGGCGGGAAGGATAGCGTCAGGATTAATATTCATCGTGGCTGGATCAATATCCACGAAAACCGGCACTGCCCCGCGTAGTACAAATGCATTTGCCGTACTGACGAAGGTATAGCTAGGCAGAATAACTTCATCGCCTGGCTTCAGCTCCAGCAGCAAAGCGGCTAATTCAAGGGCATGAGTACAGGAGGGCGTCAGCAAAGCTTTTTTACAGGGAAGCTTCGCTTGGAACCACTGCTCGCACTGACGGCTGTAAAAGCCATCTCCAGATATCTTGTCGCTCCTGATGGAAGCGAGGACATATTGATCCTCATTCCCGGTGTAAGGAGGTCGGTTAAATGGAATCACTTTGTTCCCTGATGAATTGATCAGCAAGCGCTAACAGCTTCTTGCTTCTGTCTCGCTGGCGCCGCGCGGGTATGCCAGTATAGATCCCCCACGACTCAGTACTTTGGGTGACCAGCGACATCGCACCAATGGCGGTCCCCTCACGCAGTATCACGCCGGGCATGATGACAGATCCCGCGCCTACAATCGCATGCTGCTCTACAGATACTGCGGCAAAAATCTCTTTCTTATATTTTTTTGGAATCAGAGAATTTGCCATGGTCTCTCCAGTGTAATCATCGGATTGGCTGAAGATTTTGACACCGTAAGCAAACGTACAAAAATCAGCGATGTGTATGCCAGGCTGACCGCCAGCGATCAGACACATAGGGGTGACATGGCAGTAGGCGCCAATCTTGACTAAACCCGAGATAACGCAAAAATCATCAATGCGACTGTGGTCACCGATCTCTATCCGCTCAGGATCATAGATCGCTGCCTTGTCGCTGATCCGTACATTGTTGCCAATGCGACGAAATCCCAGCCTGTCCAGCTGTTGTTTGCTCAGGTACGCCATTGATTCATCCCTGCGTGATTTGGGAAAAGATCCGCAAAGCTTAATCGCATGTCCAGACCGGATCTATCTTTCCTATCCATTGACTGATACCAAGTTCACAACTCACCAGATATTCTGTTGAACCGGTGAGAAAGATCAGTATCTTCGTAACCATAGCCACCAATACAAAACTGCTCGTCATAACCATTGACCTGTAAAAACTGGCTTTTCATGCAAGACCAACTGCTGCCATACATGGCGCTATGACGCTGACTAATGGGGTAGAACGGAAGATAAATGCAATAGCGACGCGGCGGATCAGCAAGCCTGAGGACAGATATTGTCGCCGGCGGTCTGTACCCACCCTCCTCATCCACAAATAACTGGCGGTGCTGAGTAAACAGCCTCACGGGTCTTGCATTCAATAATTTGTCCTTGGCGACATTCTCCGCATAGACTTTGATGTAATGTCGATGAGGAAGACAATCTCCATCAAGGAAAATTAACTTTTCATTCTTTGCAAGCGATACTGCTTTGTTTGCAATCTCAGCCTTCCGAAATCCCCGATCTTCATGCTGAACTAGCTTCATTTTCAGATGAGGGTAACGCCTCTTACCTTCTCGAAGGATCTCTACTGTCTCATTACTAATATCATCTTCGGCAAAAATGATTTCATCTGGCACCTTGCTCTGCTGGGAAAGCGCGCTGAGCAGCAGAGGCAAATCAGCTTGCGAATGATATATGCTGACTATCAGACTGACGCTCATAACAAACATGCCCTCTCAAGATTGCCTAGCAACTTTGCGTAACCGATGAATATCATCCGGAAGATAAGTTTGCGCAATCTGCTTGTCGTTCCCGTATTCATCCACATTGGCACGCCGTAATGCGTAACGGCTAGATCCCGGTATACCCGGGTACTCCACACTGTAATGGCCGATTTGCCTGACCGGATATCCATGCCTCAGCGCCATCACATGAAGCCATATATCGTCTGCCTTTGGACACAGCTCACGAAATTCATCGCCCGCATTTTTCAGCACCTTCTGGAACGATGGTGGATAGATTACCCCACTCACTCCTGTAGCAAAATGCAGGAACGAGGGTTGGTCTGATTCACATTCCGGCCAATTCCAATAGGGTTCTATACCGCGCTCACCGATTCTTATTTCGCGCGCCCGATAGCAGTGAATTAATTCTGGCTGATCCTTCCATCGATCAACCAGTCTTTTTAACCAGTCTTTTGCGTACAGCTTGTCATCGTCGGCGGTCACCAGTGGCAGATCTAACCGAATCTCAGACATCAGATAGGGGTAGTACTTGGTGTGAGGACCAACATCCTCGCAGTAAAAAATTTCCAAACCACGTACGGCCAGCTTTTTTAATGAAATAGGTAGTCCTGTGTGTGCGTTTTGCTCATTCAGATACAGAATAATGCGGGCAGGTCTCAGTATCCCCGATCCGATACTCTCTATCGCCGCAAAAGCTTGTCGTAGTCTGCCGCCATGCGATGTGAGCGTGACCACCACGTCAGCCGACGGATCAGTCACTGGCGAACGGGACCACCAATTCCTGATCAACAGCGAAAGATAAATAAAAAAGCGTGGCATCTAAAAGGACTCAATTCGGTGATTACCGCCACTCGCGCAGCAGCCAATCAATATTTCCGATTCGCCGATACCAGGTACTGCCTCGACCCTCGACCACATCTTGCATCTTCAGATTACCCGCGAATACGACAATCTTTGCCCCTTCCGGAATGAAAGGGTCACGAAAATAACTCCGCCAATAACGCGGGATGCAATCATTCTTGAAACTGACACACCATTCCCTTGGCCAGTACTCGAGCAAGCCGCGCCGGTGCAGCGCATCGCTCATGAATTGCTGCGAAATCTTGAAAGCGCTTTGCGCAGCGACGGGGTCGCGGACAAATTCTTCTAGCACATCGCTGTGGGCACCCATCTCCATCCGGAACACGGACGAATTACCGACCATGTTTAGAAAACGGTCCCGCTCGGGATTCAATTTGCGCAGTGGCTTGGAACGAAACAGATCCATGTCGCGGATGATCAAAAACTTGCCGGGATAATCGAAGAAAGGCTCCAGCGAATCGACCACGACCAGATCAAGGTCAAGAAATAGCGCGGTACCCTGCAGTCCGAATACGTCTTTACCAAGAATCGCCAGTTTTCGCCAGCGAAGATCTTTGTGCTCAGGCGGCAGCCCGAGGTCGGGCAATGGAAAAGTCTCTATGCCCGGATCAATGCCTTTTGCATCATCCGTGAAGCAAATGAAACGATGCGGATAGCTGAGGTGGCGTGCGACGCCATTCCTCAATCGGTTCACATACTCCGGGCCGTAGGCTTTGCCCCACTTCATGCAGAGCACGAGCACGGGCTGTGAAGCAGGCATCACGTGTTTTTCTCCTCGCTCACTTGACGTGGCGTTCCATCGGGAAGGATGTATTGGTCAAGACCGACAGCAGTCCAGGTCAGTCGGTGTTTTTTGGTGTGCTCGCGAATACGGGCGCTGTTGGCCTTCATCTCCGGCGTCACATAGCCATGGCCATGCTCAAGATGTACGCAGATAGTTGAGTAGCGTATGCGCTTGGCTTTGACACCCAGATGCCTCAAGCGCCGACCGAATTCGGCATCCTGCCCACCGTATTGCATGTTCTCGTCAAAACCATTGACAGCGATGGCCCATTTCTTATGGCAAGACGAGTTATGTCCATTCCATGAGGCCTTGACGGGCAAATGATTGAGCAGATCACCCAATGGTCCGCGCAGAGTCAGCTTCCATGCCTTGATCATACCCATCACCATGCCGCACCGACGCAGCCAATCCGGAGAAAACACGCGACGGCTGTTAACATCCTCCTGCGTGATGGCCTTGCTGATATCAAGCGGCAGCTTGAAATAACCCCCGGACAGATAACAGCCATCTTCCGCATGTCGCAGATGTTCCGACACAAAATCCTCGCGTGGTATGCAATCGCCATCGGTAAAAATCAGATAATCCCCCTGCGCGGCGGCGATTGCCTTGTTGAGTATCCGGCTTTTCTGGAAACCATCGTCCACTTGCCAGACATGGCGCAATGGCATAGGTGAGACTGCACTCATTCGCTGGATCAGTTGCCGTGTCTCGTCGCGCGAGCCATCATCCGCGATGATGATTTCAAAATCCTGATAGGTCTGCGCAAAAAAACCCCACAAGACTTTCTCAAGCCACGCAGGGGAATTGTAGGTCGTGAAGATGACACTGGTTTTCATTGCTTCGTATATTTTTTCAGACGAGATCAGGTCGCCAATGCGAGCTTATCTTCGCTGTAATTCAGCATCAGCGCGCGCTGCTCGGCATTGTTCAGCCAGCGTTTGAGTACACTGTCGCGGTAGGTTCCGGCCTTGTCGATCACTTGTACAAACTGTATCCCGGACTGATAGAGTCCCCATTCATCTTAGACAAAGGTACCTCTTCCGATCACGATATTTTCGGCCTCGAGCAACCGTGCAGCATCGGCATCAAGGTGATGAGACTGGATCTCGCAGGGTATACGTTCGGATGCCAAAAAAGCCACCAGGGCATCGATCACTGGATTGTGCCGGTTCTCAAATACCAGTACGACTTTTTCCCATGACTCCAGACGCAGGATAAAGGTGTAGAAAGCCAGCGGTGGCTGCCCGTATAGCGGATGAGGCGTCGCCTTGGTGAAGATGTCACCCGCACGGATATGAATATACAGATGCCGGCGCGTGTCGAGCTTTCCCACGCGGCTGCGTTGCAGGGTCAGCCAGGGCGCCAGGCTGCGGGCAATCTGGTAACGCGGCTCGGGCGCAACGCAGATTTTCTCCAGCAAGGCGTTAGGGAAAAAGCTGCTGGCGAGGTAGTTCTCATGCGCTGGTACGCCTTTGAGCAGGGTGATTGGCCCGATCCGAGCGCGATCGCTAAGAAAGTCAAATCCACGATGGTACACCGTGCATACCTTCAGCTCACGCGCGACCTGTATCGCATTGGTCAGCTGCAGTATCGCATTGCCAAACTTGAGCTGACGGGATATGACTAGCGCCTGCAATTGGGGCGCGATCTCACCTTCAGCGAAGCTTCCTCGAATCCAGAAAGCATTCCGCACTGAGCGCGCCTCAGGCAGCTCAGCCTCGGCTGGCGCTCCGAGCGCCACCCTCCGTTGCGCAAGCAGCCGCTGCTCCAGCGGCCCCAGCACGGGCGCACCCCGGCGGGCGCGCAGCAGTTTCAGGTAGAGATAAAACGCCGCGAATTTTAGTTTTCTTGCAATAGTCATCGGCGGCTTGAGGGTCGGGCTGTATTGGGCCCAGGAATGCAGCAACTGCACGATTATACAAACCATCGCCATCCCCTCATACCTGAGCATGAGGCAACGAAAGTTTGACCCAAGCGCGAGCAATACGGGATCAGCCAGCTCTGTTTGTCTAGTTGTCACCCAGAAAGAAGCTAGAATGCATATTGCCCAACAACAATATTTTGGGGCTGCATGTCTTCTCCTGCCGAGACCCCCACGCTGCTTGCGCGCTCCCACAGTTCACGCAGGACCGCTGTCCGCTATGGCTGCTATGGCCTCAGCATTCTGCTATTCGCTACGTATGGCTGGCTGCGCAGCGTCTTCGGCAACCGGCTCACCGTTGAACAAATCTTTTTTCATTTTGATCTGGGGCTCAACAGCCTGACCGGCATCGATTTGTATCTGATACTGGATGCCATCCGCTGGGTCATCCTGCCCACAGTGGCGATCACCGCCGCGTTGTATGTGACGGGTCTGCTGATACGGCCGATCGCGACGTCGATGACCAGCCATCGCTTGCTACCGCTGCGAGGTCTTCGGTTAGCCAGCCAACTAGCTGGTCAGTTTTATCTCGGACTCACTAGCTTGGGATTGAGTCTTTTCCTGGCGCTGTTTACCACCGTACTGTTTCTTTATACTGTTTCTTTATCAGATTGAGCTGTTTCATTTTATCCGGATCAGTCTTGGCGAAGATAAATTCAGTGCGCTGTATCACGTGCCCGATGTCAATCACCTGAGCGCCCGTCCAGCGAAAAAGAACCTTCTGCTGATTTATGTGGAATCACTCGAACGCACCATGGGTGATGCGGCGCTGGTGGGACGTGATGCGATCGCCCCGATCAGACAACTCGACGGCACTGAAATACCCACCTTCCCCGCTGCACCGGGCACCCACTGGACCATCGCCGGCATGTTCTCTAGTCAGTGCGGCGCACCGCTGAAACCTTTTTTTGCGAATAAATTCCATAGTTTCGCGACGGATGATTTTTTCCCGGGTGCTATCTGCCTCGGCGATGTACTGAACGCCTCAGGCTATGAGCAATACTTCCTGGTGGGTCATCATCTGGCCTATTCCGGGCTGGACAAGTTTTATCGCACGCACCGTTATGATCA
>RGFZ01000057.1 GCA_010024875.1 Oxalobacteraceae bacterium
CGGCGACATCAGCCCCGTATACCAGTTTCTGGTATACGGGACTCCCGATGCTTCCGTCCGGCCCGGCAGGTCGGTCGGCCGGCCGGTGCGCCTCCGACTCGGGTTCTGTGACGCAGGTCACTCCGTGCTTCTGATGTGACGCAGGTCACGCGTGTGGGCGTTGGGCGCGATGGGGTGACGGCCGTCACATTCGCGCTGTGTGACGAATGACACGTTGACATTGTGTGTTGTGCCGTGTAGTGTGTACCACATAACCGAGGGGGTGAAATGAAAAAACTGCGACCAAAGGACATCATCGGCAAGAAGGTGCGCCTCCACTCCACGATGTGGGTGCAGGGGTACTGTGACGGCGAGGTGACGTCCTACGACCACATCCGTGGCGTGCTCTTCTTCAAGACCGCGCACCACCGCCGTGACGACCCGTACTACGAGGTCCGAATCAGCGACATCGGGCAGTTCAGTCTGCTCTGACCCCAGCCACCAACCCAGTCAGCCCGCCGTGCGCCCCCCGCACGGCGGGCTTTCTGCTGTCTCCACCCGTCTTCCGCCACCGTCGCAAACGTGCGCCATCGGCTGGCTCGCCAGCCCCGCTAATAAAGATTCCGCTCGAGACCGGTTTGGTGTTTGGCGGTGCGGCGTCTGGGTGTGACGAATGACTCTTGACTTTTCTTGTGCTGCCCAATACACTCGCCCGTATGCGAATAGTAATGACCATCAACGAACCTGTCCCCTTCGGGGGAACAGAAGAAGAAAAAGACGCAAACTGGAATACCCATCAGTGGTGGTACGACCCGCAGACATGGGAACAGATGTGTGACCACTGCGGCAGCAAGGTATGGCACAAGGCAGCCATGTACCCGTGCCACGCGGAAGTCCCCCGACGAGATGTCGTCATCGTTGAGGACGAAAACGGGAAGCGATACCAATGCGACCCCGAACTGCTTGCTATCGGCGTGTTGGGGCTGCCATCGTGAGTGCCATCATCGTCACTATTGCCATCATTGCCCTGTTCTCCATCGCCTAGATAGCCGCTGCCAGATAGCCGCCTTGCGCCCTTGGGTGTAGGGCGGCTTTGCGCTGCCCGCAGACTGCCCATGAGAGCCGCTAGGAAGCCCGCAGAGGGGCGCAGCGACCTGAGGTGGGTTTCTGTACCGTCGTAGCGGCAGGGGCGTTTCTGTGCGTCCAGTGTTGTCGTAACCGCAGCCGCTCGAGCGTCTTCCGCCACCGTCACTTTTTGTCTCGATGGGTCGCGGGGCTCCCACCCATCCCAGTTCTGGGGGCGGAGTTCTTCTTTGTTTTTTTTGTTCTTCGTTTCTTATTTTTCTTATTTTGACCACGCAGCGTGAGAAAACTGGCAAAAAACCACTAAAAGTGACGAAAAACGCTTGACTTTTTTGGTTTGACTCGGTAAGATGTCCACCCGTCGGATGCGGGCGGAACCCCCGTGCGGCGGCGACATCAGCCCCGTATGTCAGTTTTGACATACGGGACTCTCGGACACCCCAGATGCTTGACGCCAGGTTCGGAACGACGGCTTCTTGGCGACTTTGAGCCGTGTGACGGACAACACAGGCATAAACCTTGACATTTGCCCTTGTCGCCTGTACATTTCATGTGGGCGGAGTCCTAAGAAAGGACTGTTATGTACTACTTCGTACGCTCGTGCGTGCGGTGGGGTCTTCTTCTTGTCCTTCTCTGCGTCGGAACCTATGCGTGTTCCGAACTCGGGGAACGGCTGGGAAGCGAGATACCCGACTGCGAGTACTTTCACTACCCGTGTCCGTGGGACACGACAGTACCCGACCCCTACTACGACCCACGACCCTAGAAAGGGGGACACTTGTCGGCACTCATCGTCACGATAGCAATCGTGGTCTTGTTTTCAGTTTAGAAAGTCCATAAATGGGGGCGTGCCGAAAGGTGCGCCCCCTTCTTTTTGCCGCCGCTGAGATGGGTCATAAGCCCCGCCCACTTCAACGTTATTTTGACAGGTCAAAATAAACGTTGAGTGGGCTCATAAGTCCCGTTGCGTATAAAAGCTTGTGTCGGTAGGATGCCTATATGGCTAAGCAGATACCGCATTCCGTACGCTTTCCCGACTATGGCATACCCTATAAGGTCATCGGCAAGCACTCATGGGCCTCGTATATTCTGAGCTACGCCGCATTCACGGCCAGAATCAACCCACCGGGAATCTTTACGCTCGAGGACTACCGAAAGTTCCGCACCGGCGAGGTGCGTAGTGACTACTGGCGCAACGCCATTAAGCGGCTCACGTCTCTCGGATACCTGATGGAGCTCCCCAACGGTGCCGTGCAGATAACCGCAAAGGGTTATGACGCCAATATCAGAATCGGCAAGAGAAATGCAGCTGCACGGGGTACCCAAAAAGACATGGATTAAAACTCAATCCACTCACCACGACTGTCTTCGTTGCCGTCCCAGTATGAGCAGATTGCACCGAGGTGCTTTGCCGCCACGCCTATCTGTGGGTATCTCGTTGGTAGCACCTTTTCTAGGTCGACCAACCAGCCGGCGCACCAATCCTGCTCGGAGTAGTAGGACATTACTCGCGGCAGCATCCACCGGACAGCAGAAAGAAGCTCCAAGTATTCGAGCAACGGTGGGGATGTTGGATTCAGTTCCGCCCACGAGCGGGATACTGTCTCTGGGTCATAAAAAGACTCTTCAGGCATTGTTCTCCAATGGTTGACGGATTACACTATAGCGAAGATGGACAGTAGCACTTTATTTTTATGGGATGACCACCTCGCGGCATCCTTCCCCTACAACCCTGAGCAGGTATCACAAGTCAAGTTGATACCGGGCTCGAAGTGGGACAAGGTCGCCAGAGTGTGGCGAATCCCCATGACGAGCATCCACGAGGCCCGAGAGTTCGCCGAGCGTCACCGCTTCCAGATTGATAACGAAGTGCTGAAGTTCAATCTGCCAGAGTCCTCCAACAAGGCTGCCGGTGTATATATCGACGACGACTGGGTCTATCTCAGCTTTCTCTATGACCCCGTGAAAGTTCGGTCAGTCAAATCGTTACCATCGGTGACATGGCATCCGCCAACCAAGGCATGGAGGGTGCCGCTCGCGGTAATCCATGATGCAATCGCTTGGGCGCAGAAGTTCGATGAACCGATTGCCGAGCGGGTTATGGCTGTTGCCGCCGTCATGGAGAAGAGCAAGAACGAGACCATCGCCGCATCGAGAGCTAAAGATGCAGAGATAAAGATACCGAACCTCCAGGGAGAGCTTCTTCCATATCAGCGAGCCGGTGTCAAATACGCTGCCAACGCGCGGCGGTGCTTTATCGCGGACGATATGGGTCTGGGCAAAACCATGCAGGCAATCGCAACGGTCGAGTATGTCTACGACTCGTACCCGGCCGTAGTTGTGTGTCCCCCCACTCTTGTTTTGAACTGGGCCAGGGAGTATGAGAAGTGGTTGCCGCTGCGGCGTGTCGCCACGGTGACGAACCGCAAAGACTTCCCAGAGCCAGGAACCTATGACGTGTTGGTTGTTGGATACAGCAACATCGACCATTGGCAGAACGAACTGAAGGGACATCGTTCTTATGTGTTTGACGAATCTCATTACGCAAAAACCCCAACGGCCAAGAGAACCAAGGCTGCAATTAAGATGGCAAGGTCTGCCACTAAAGATGGTCTGGTCTTGTGTCTCACCGGAACACCAATTACCAATCGGCCGGCAGAATACGCAAGTCAGCTTGACATCCTTGGCCAGCTCAACAAGTTTGGTGGTTTATGGGGCTTTTACCGCCGGTACTGCGCTGCCTTCCGTGACAGATTTGGCCAGTGGCACATCGACGGAGCGTCGCACCTAGACGAGTTAAACGACATGCTGCGCAGCCAGTGCTATATCCGTCGCATCAAAGCGGATGTTCTCGAGGAGCTGCCACCCGTGCGCCATTCGAAGATAGTTGTTGCACCGAACCCGACCGCCATGGCGGAATACACCAAAGCCGAAGACGACATCATCGAGTACATGGCAAATAGAGCAAAAGAGCTCGCCAAAGAGCTGGGGAAGTCACCGTACTCTGCGGCGGTACAAGCGCGCATCAAGGCTGAGTCCAATGAGCACCTGGTCCGTATATCAGTTCTGCGCCGTTTGGCCGCCAAGGCAAAAATGGAAGCAGTAAACGAATGGATAGACGGCAAGCTCACCGCCGGAGACAAAGTCGTCGTCGCTGCACACCATAGAGAAATTGTCGACATGATTGCCAAAAAGTATGGCGGTCTCAAGATTCAGGGCGGGATGAAAGTCGAAGAGGTTGAAGAGAATAAGCGCATCTTTCAGACTGCATCAATTGACGATGCGCCAGTGATGGTGCTATCAATCCAGGCCGCAAAAACGGGCCACACGCTAACCGCGTCACAGGATGTTGTGTTCGTTGAGCTTCCATGGACGCCCGCTGATGTTGACCAAACATATTCGCGCTGCCACCGCATCGGACAAAAGGGCTCGGTCATGGCAACCTACATACTTGCCGAGGGAACCATAGACGAAAAGATTTATGGCCTCATCGAGTCGAAGAGAGACGTTGTGAATCAAGCTACTGAAGGTAGCGATGTAGAATTTAGTGATGGAAACCAACAGCTTGTACTCGATTTTCTTGCCGAAGGTCTGCGCCGGAGCAAGTTAAATGGAGTGGATGGATGATGAAGAGTGGGAGCTTGAATGGCAGCTCTTTTTCATGCTTGAGAATGGCCTAGTCGAATTCATCGGAGATAGCGCCGAAGGGGAGCCACTGTTCCGCCTAACACCGCGCTTCCTGGAGTTCACCAGGATTATCACTGATATGTTTGAAGACGATGGAGATTAATAAGAAAAAAGCACCACAGAAAGCCGTGGTCGAAATCGTCAAAGCTGGTGGGTGGGGAAATGTCACGTACCTTCATAAGTTGGAGTGCGGGCACACGGAAATCCGCAAGCGTCACGCCGGCAGCAAGTACATCGCTTGTTCGGGCTGTGTTATGGCCAAAGAGATGGAGGCCACAACAAAACAGCTCGCCCAGCCCATATACGTTGAAACAGCGGTCATATACGACCCGGTGGCTACCGAGCTGGCGTCATTTGAGCAGGATATCGGCCGAGTACGTGCTTCGCTGGCAAAAGCGCTAGGCGTGACAGTTGGCGACGTGGAACTGATTGTTACCGAAAAAGATAACGGCGAGCTGTCAGTCTCTCAGGCGATGGTCTTTTTAGGGCCGTCATCCATCGATAATCTCATCAAATCGGTCAAGTGAATCATCAATCTGCGACTGGATGGTGTAGGCGCGGGTGCCAGGCCCTATCGGCGTGACCGACGTAACGCTGAACTCATTGATAAGCAGATTTCTTACCAGCCAGTGAAGCGGGTAGGAGCGTGGGTCCTTGTTGTGCTTCTTTCGGAACTCCGAACAGAATGCCATAGCTCTGTTGCGTAGGCCGGGAGTGACTATGTTCTCCTCGACGCAACGGCGTACACCATTCCATCCATCCATTGCATAAGACATAATGCGGGCGTCTAGGTCGTAGTCTGCCCAGAGTCGTCGTTGTGCATCGATGTGGGGGAAGCATTCGTAGAGGCGGTCATAGAACTCTGGTTCCGTACGGCAGACATCATTGATTCTTCGAATTGCCACAGCATGGAGAGGTATACCAACCCTTGTATTAGACCCTGTAATCGCAGCGCGGTCATAATACTCACAGTACGTTCCACCGTGCTCCTCAGTAATGAATTTAAGCACGTCGTCTGTCGTCCAGTCATATATAACTTTAGCAAACCGCAGGGGGATATTTTTCTTCATGCGGTAAGGGGTGACGATGTAGTTTTCGTGAAGCTTCTGAACACAGGAGCGGTAGCGAATCATCGACTCATTTGCACGAACACCCGTGAGGAAAGCGACACGCCCCTTCTTGCCCTGCATGGTGTAGTAGTCGATTGACTGCGGCAGCACCTCTGATGGATTAAGCCCAAAGTGCTCTGCGCGTATGGCGTACGGTGGCATCTCTCGCACTAGTCGTCCCTGCGATGCTCTGTATGGGGACCACAACAGGCAGTATTCGCGGCGTCCAAGTACCCAAACCTCCTGGCCAGTAGGAAGGCAGTACCACTCCATGTCCACCCAGTCGTATTCGCGGACTTCCTCGATGAATCGTATGACAGCTGGCGAGACCATCTCTTCGTCACGGAAGATAACTTTGACTGGCCCCAATCCTCGTTCTTCATGGATTTCTTTAGCCAGGTAGAGAACGGCAGTGCTGTCTTTACCGCCAGAGAATTGCACACACACTGTGTCAAAAGTGTCATATACGTGACGCATTCGCTCGCGCGCAGCGTCTACGCAGCTCATATCTAGGAATAAACGTTGGCGTGTCATTCCTTTATGCTACAAGTGCGGGCCAGATGTATGGGGCATTGGGGTCATCGTCCCAGTGCCATTGTCCATACCAGTCTGGGTCCTTGCGCAGCAAATTGGAGCGGTGGGAGGAGTGGATATCGGGGTCACCCCACCACCATGGCAGGTCAGACGAGTCGGGTGTTCCGAGAGCAAGAATCTTCTCTTTTGTGGTGTCTTTGTATCCACGCTTCACCCACTCGTCGCACATGACGATGCCGTACGCAATTAGCCCGTTGACGTTGTCGCGCCACATAATCGCTGCTGGATGGTTCTTCCATCCGTCGACAATTCCAAGGTTTGCGCGAAGGAGCTGGTATGTCTCTACGCGCTGCTTGCCGAGTCGTCGGTAATCGAGGCACATCGCTGAAGACGCGAATGTGTCATAAGGTACAAATGTTTGCATGTCCCCTCCCTGCGGGGTTTATTCGGCTGCGTAGCCGAGATTACGTAATTTGGTATAGGCGTTGTGGTAAGCGCCATCAAGGGTTTTTGATGGGTCGCACTTTGTTGTTATTTTTGTGACGGAGTTGTGGGCATGTATGCAAAACATACCTTGTGAGAACTGAATAACGTACTCATAGTTATTCAGTACAAACCATTTCGTGTACTGGGTGACGGTAGAGCTATCGGTTGTCCCTATGTACTCTTTGCGTCCATGACCGTATTCAACCGGCATAAATACCTCCTAAAGTGAAATAGGGCTGGCGGTAATTCCACGGAGCGCCCGTCCGCCAGCCCCACAACACAGACTTCATTATAGCGAGTGCGCCTCACTGGACGCAATTATCGCTATTGTCCGTCAGCGTGATGCGTGCCAGGCCGCGATGTGGCTGAGCGGCGCGGTGGTCACAGTCGGGAAGTCGTTTGAGTCGTACGCCCACGGACGCACAATCTGGAGCGGCTCGCCGTTGACCCACTTGTTGAAGGTGGCGATGATGGTCGCTGCCTCCAGCACGTTCTTGCCAGACTGGCCCTTGCGCTTGGAGCCCCCACGGCCAAACCACTGGCGGAGGGCAAGTGCAGGGTTGCCGAACGAGAGGCCGATTCCGGTCTCGACGGTGTGGCAGAACTGGGCCACCTCGATGCCGCTGTGCCCAGCCTTCTGGCGCTCCTGGAGCATCACGCAGTAGGCAATTACCCATGCGCTGTTAATTCCGCCAACGACGGAGTTGATGCGGGAAGCCGTGCTGTGTGCCTCTTGGAGCAGGTCGTGGTTCTTGTTGACGTACTGCAGGATGTCCTCTGCCGTGACGAGATTCAGCGTTGAACGCACTGTCGGGCTGAATCCGGCCTCCATCGCAACCAGGATGCGTGCTGCAGGCTGGATGTTGTGGGTGTTCTTGTAGCCCGCAACGGACAGAACGTCCGCGTAGCTACGAGTCTTGCCACGGTCGATGGTGGAGAAGACGCTCTGGGGGAGGCCAAGGACAAGCACCGTGTCGAACGACACGCCAGCGGCGACACACGCGCTGAGGCGGTGCTGACCGTTGAGAAGGACGAGCTTGTTGTCGTCCTTGATGCCGACCTGGATGGACTCACCGTTGAAGACGTACTGGCCACGCGAGAGGACATCGGCGTACTGCTTGACACGAGCGTGTGACAGTGGGCGATTCTCCCCGTTAATGGTGTCCAGCATCGCCTGGGCGAGCTCTGGCGTGATGGTTGCCTTGAGCACTGCACCTGGCTGTGTCAGGGACATCACCACGATGTCATTCATCGTGAGACCCTGGGTCTCTTGACGGTATGAGCCGAGGGTCTGTACCCCAGTGCTCACAATACTCACGGTGTCTGCCGTGCCAGTCGCGGATGTCTTCGCCGCGTCGGTTCCCTTGATACGCATTAGGTTTCCTTCGGGTTTGGCTCTGGCCCGTTGCCAGCGCACGAAGCACTTTATACACGAGTCCAAGAACTTTGCAACCCCCTTAGCATAAAAAATCTGCCGCCCCCCGCAAACCCTTGCTGCTATTGTGATTTCAGGTGAATTTATATGAGTCACGAGTTGGATTTTACAAAAAATGGCAAGGCGCGGATGGCCTATGCCACCGGTGGGGATAGGGCAATCCCCTGGCATCGGCTGGGGGTCCCAATGGAAGGGCTCCAGACCGTCGAGGCTATGCTTCAGGCGGCCGACGCAGACTACGACGTGCTGCTGACACGCGTAGCCGCAGTTGACGATTCTGGTGAACCAATACGTAACGCAGACGGCTCTGTTGTGATTATTGAAGACAGCCGAGCAACAATTAGGCAGAATACAGATGGTTCCATCGACCCGATAGCGACGGTTGGCACAAGATATGTGGTGCGACAAAACCGTGAGGTGCTAGAGCGCGCACTCGCCGTTGTGGGGGCGTCATCCGGTGACGCAGTAATGGATACAGTTGGAGTGCTCAGGGGTGGTGCACGCTTCTTTGCGACCATTGAGCTCGGAGCAACATTTGTCGACCCTGCCGGAGTTAATGACAAAATCGCCAGGTACCTCGTCGTATCGACAGGGCATGACGGAGTGTGGCCAATCAGGTATGCCAACACTGATATTAGGGCCGTGTGCCAGAACACCGTCGTGTTGGGTTTGCGCAATGCCGAGCGCGTGTTCACCGCAAGACACACAAGAAACGTTGACACGGTATTGGAAGACGCACGAACTGTTCTTCGTTTGTCAACAGACTGGAGTGAGAAGTTCCGCTTGGAAGCTGAGCGCATGCTTAGCGTCAATGCGCCACTGCGCAGCAAAAAACTTAGCGACGTTCTTAACGGCGTGTTCCCCGTAGGAAGAGACGAGACCCCTCGGCAGAAGAAGAATCGGGAAGACACGCTGGATAGTGTTCTGTCGCTGTATGTCAATGACCGCAATGCTGGCGGCTATGGCTTTAATGGTTGGGCGCTCTACAATGCTGTTGCTGAATACCTTGACCATGCTCGCACGGACGACAAGATGAGCAATGCGATGGCGTCGATGGATGACACATCGAGTGTTACCCAAAAAAAGTTGCTAACACATGCGCTGGTGCTAAACTAGAACCATGAATGACGGCTTCTTCTCCGATGACATGTTCGACTGGGAAGATGATGACGATGAGATTGAAGTCAGCACCGATGAGCTGTCGCAAGAGGAATTGGACGACATAGATGAAGCATGGATGCTGCATCGCAAGCGGCAGATAAACGCATTCGTCAAGGCAGCATATGAAAACGACGGTGTAGGCGCCATGACAGAACTACTATTAGCTATTGAGAATCAGACAAACTGGCGTCTCGAAATCATTGCCGACAAGAGTGGACTCGAGTCAATGACGTTCCACATGTATGACGCATTTGAGCCGGACCTATGGGAGCACTTTATTAATTCTGATGATTATCGCGAGATGGTTTACGACGTAACTAATGTGTCAAATCGCAAAGCACAAATATTCGTCGAAAAGTATCTGGGTCTCAGAACAACATTTAACAGTCGCGTCGCTTACGCGTTGCGTCGTGTCGCTCAATTGTTCGAATAGGTATTGCGTTTTCGCGCAACAGCATGTAGCCTCGCTGGAAACCAGGGAGGTCGAATGTCGGGGATACGCTGGGTTCTTCCATTTGAAGAACGTCCACCACAAGACGGAGCATGTATCGGGTATCCAACCGATTGGTGGTTCCCAGAAAAGCACGCAAAGGGCGAGCGAGCCAAAGACGTAATAGTCGCCAAAGAGATATGCGCTGAGTGTCATGTTCAGCGCGAGTGCCTAGACTATGCAATTGCAGCGCAAGAGCAGTATGGCATTTGGGGTGGCCTAAATGTTGATGCCAGAGATGTTCTTACGCGAAAAAGACGGGAGCAGGGGACACTAGTGTTATTTACAAAGATTGCCGTTAATGAATTCGGTATCTAAGCCAGTTAATACTGTCCTTGGGTTACTGGATGGCGTACGTCAGACAGGGCGCAATCAATGGATGGCCCGTTGTCCATGTCGCAACGACGACGCGAACCCTTCGCTAGCAATATCGCAGAACGATGAGGGCACTGCGCTGCTGCATTGTCACCGTGGGAACTCGTGTTCGCTGGATGAAATTTGCAAGTCCATCGGCATGGAGCCACGCGAACTCTTCTCCGAGGACGACGATTGGGTGCCAGCACCAAAGTTCGCACAAGATACCCGTAGTTCCTCTGCTAAGCGCAACGTCGGCAAGAAGATAGAGAAGATTTACCCCTATTACGACGAGCATGGCGCACTGCTGTACGAGAAGGTGCGTTTCCGCCTAGACGATGGCGGTAAGTCGTTCGCCAACCGCCAACCCGACCCAGAACGGCCTGGCGAATATATTTGGAACCTCAAAGAGCCACCCGTACGACGCGTGTTGTATCGCTTACCTGAAGTCATGGCGGCAATCAGTGCTGGCGACCCCATCTGGCTTGTTGAGGGAGAAAAGGACGCAGACACCCTGGCCGAGCTCGGCATTTGTGGCACGACAATGGACAGCGGTGCAGGCAAATGGGACCAGTCATATACAGACCTGTTGTCTCAGGGGTATGTTGAAATCATTGCCGACAATGATGAAGTTGGCAGACAGCACGCACTCGCCGTTGCGGCAAAATTGCAGGCCGCAGGCACGCGTGGATGCAATATCTGGGTATCGCCCGTGGGTAAAGATATTTCTGACCACATCGCGGCGGGGAAACCGATTGATGACTTGGTCGGCATTGACTTCTACGAGCGAGCAGAAACTCTGCCTCAGCTTGTTGAGTCCGACGAGCCGACACCAGAAGACAATCTCATCGAACAGATACTTGATGTGTTCGCAAAGGAAAAGCTAACACTTCAGCAAAAGATAAACCGCTCCGTGCTGCTGCTTCACAGCGCTGACAGCACTCAGTTATCCGACAACCCTGGCCGCCTTGTGGTGTGGCAGGACTTCCTGCAGGAGGCAGATGATGATACGTACGATTGGGTTATTCCGGGCATTCTGGAACGAGGCGAGAGAGTTATGGTCGTCGCTGCCGAAGGCGTCGGCAAGACGATGCTGGCCCGCCAAGTCGCACTCTGTGCAGCGGCTGGGGTACACCCATTTACCTTCCAAAAAATCCCACCCATCAGAACGCTAACTATTGACCTAGAAAACCCTGAGCGGATTATTCGCCGGACATCGCGCAGTATTATGCAGCAGGCTATTCGCCATTCGGGCGTCAAGCACGTTGATGCTCATCTGCTGTGCAAGCCGGATGGTCTTGACCTAACAAGTGCCCGTGACAGAATCCTGATTGAGCAATACATTGAACAAGTGCAACCTCAGCTCATATGTCTTGGACCAATGTACAAGTCTTTTATTGACAATGGGACCCGCACAAGTGAAGCGCTCGCTGTGGAGGTAGCCAAGTACCTAGACATGCTGCGCGACGTCCACGGTTGTGCGTTGTGGTTAGAGCACCATGCACCGCTGGGTACATCAATGTCTTCGCGTGACCTACGCCCGTTCGGCTCATCTGTGTGGTCGCGTTGGCCTGAGTTTGGTCTGGCACTCACTCCAGACCCGACCAACCCAAGCGGGTACGTGTACAACGTGGGGCACTTCCGTGGGGCCCGTGACCAGCGTGATTGGCCGAAGCAACTCGCCCGTGGCACAGATTGGCCATTCGTAGTACTAGAATTTAGTAAACACTCTTAGGATTCTTATGGCCGAAAAATCAAGCAACTTGACACGTGAGTTCCTGGCTGAGCGCGACCTGCGGATATTCAAGATGCGTCAAGCCGGCGTTCCGCATGGTGAGATTGCTCGCCGCTTCAACATCACGACAAAAGCCGTTACTAGCGCTATCTCCAGGCAGCTAGAAAAGCTGAATAGAGAGGCCCTTCTGGCTTACCCGGAGGTTCTCCGCATGGAGTTGGAGCGCCTCGACGCGTTGCAGCAAGCAATATGGCCCATGACGCAGCATCGCAAGGTGACCCAAGACGACGGAACAGAGGTCCAAATAGAGCCAGACTTGAAGGCCATAACGTCAGTGCTGTCAATTATGGACAGACGGGCCAAGCTGCTCGGCATGGACCAACAGAATGTCAACGTCAACGTAGACATTGGACAGAGAATTCCCGCCCGTGCCACCCTTGCTGGGGCAATACCCAGGTCAGCGGCAGACGAGTTCAGTCCTGAGTCCGAAGCACGCAAGATGCTGGAGCTAATGGGCAAATCAGGCGTAATGCCACAGGACTATGTAGACTCAATACTAAATAAAACAAAGCAGCTCGAGAATATCCGCATACCGGATGAAGATATTGTCGACGCTGAAGTCGTAGAGGAGATAGTGCCAGATGAGTGAAGACAACATCGATGCCGCGATGGAAAAGGTCGCCCAATCCATGAAGCCAACCCGTAAAGCAAACGCTGGCGGCAGTGACGGAGAGCCCACTCAAAAGCAGGTACTTATCCGTACTACCGAGGCAGACCACGAGCGCTGGAAAGAAGCAGCAGAGAAGAGCGGCATGTCTATGTCTGAGTTTGTACGGATGGCAGCAAACGATGCTGCAAGCAAGCTCGGTGAGTGTCAACATCCCATGGAAAACAGAAAAACCTACCCGTGGGCTTCGTTTTGTATGTTGTGCAACAAAAGACTCAGTGGTTGAATATGACCATGGAGTTCAATTATGCATCTGGGAACGATTACCTTCTGTTTCTGGTAACGGCAGCAGAGCGGCGCAAGATTCGCCATATGGAGCGATACGGGCAGGCGTTCTTTAATGTCCTGCATCTGGAGTACCCAGCAATAGCGAACGCCATCCGCTCTACCCCATATGACCCATTCTTCAAGGAAGACGTATCGCCGGAAACAATGCAGCGAGTTCTCGCACTATATGAAGAAATGGCTAGGGACGCATCATGCAAGAGTTGAATGGTTCTAACTTCGATTCATTTATCAAGTCATCCGACAAGCCCGTATTGGTAGACGTGTGGGCATCTTGGTGCGGCCCATGTTCGTTCTTCAGCCCGATTATCGAGGAAGTTTCCCGTGAGCACGTAGAGCACATTTCTGTCGGCATGCTCAATGTGGACGACAATCCAACAATTGCTCAGCGCTACAGCGTTATGAGCATCCCGACCGTGCTTGTGTTTGTTGACGGAAAGATGGTCAAGCAAATAGTTGGGGCATTCCCTAAAGACACATTCGTAGAGAAAATAAAAGCTTACTTGGGTTAAAGACTACGGTCTGTAACTCAATTGGCAGAGTAGCGGGCTTTTAACCCGAGAGTTGTGGGTTCGAGTCCCACCAGACCGACCGGAGGCGACATGAGCAGAAAACAGGAAATCATACGCAAGGCGCTAAACAGTAAGGGCATCCCCATTACCAATGGAATACCCGAGCACATCGAGACATTGCTTCGACTGAATGGCTATAAAATCAAGAAGCGTAAAAATAAGCACGATGCAGCGACCTGACGCGATTATTATTCTCCGCTGTTGCAGAGACTGGCCTTGTCATGCTGCTGAAGCCTATTATCGTGGCGGGAAGTGTGGTTTATGCAGACAGGTGCCCGAAATAGTGAATCAACCCTACCCCGAGCACCTGTACGCCCGCAGTGTTTCTAGCGGACCGGACACGCCCCAGTAGAGCAGTCGTCAAGCTCAAGTAGGCCACCCGTGGTCAACTGCAGAGGCACTGTCATGTCGAGCTTA
>RGFZ01000058.1 GCA_010024875.1 Oxalobacteraceae bacterium
ATCCCACAATTGTGGGATTTTCTCTTTTTTATTTTTTGGATTAGATGCTGTTAATCGAGCACCGAATGTTCATTTTTCTTGATGATTACATTCAGGTGCGGCTGAAAACTTTCTTTGGTCACAGACCATCCATTCAAGAATTTTTCAAATAATGCCTGCTCTTGAGGCGCTGCTCTTCCATCAGAAAGTAGAGAATCGGCGAGGTTCAATAAAATGCAATGCTTTTGTGCATCATTAAGTATGGACGCGCTTGATAAAATGAAATCATCAAATTTTGTTGCGCGCCCATACACCATAGCTTGGTCCAGTAATTTCTCGTCGCCATGAAGGTTTGAAAGCAAGACTCCGAACTCTTCCTGCTCTATGGCGCCATCAGCTGAGGTCATAAATAGTAAAGATACGGCCAGCGCGAGTCGGGGTGTTAATTCAGGTGTGCTGCCTCTGAAGACATCGAAGATTCCCATACTGCCTCCCTCGTGAGTTTGAAAATAACTTGGGTTCCATCGCGAAAAGCATTTTCCTCAGTTACTGTAGTGTGAATTTAAGCACGAAATCAAGTGTCTACTAGCATTAGTAAAAAGTGCATAGTCATTAATGCTATTTTTGACTTTTTCAACCTGCTAGACAGTCTCGCCTGCGTTTATTTGTTGGCGAATTGTTGATCCTGTTTCAAATAGAGTAATTATTAAATCGGACTGTAATTGATGGTGAATCCGGAACAAATTGAGTTGCACTTTGCGCCTGCTATGGACCTCACATTTTTTGGGCATGCCGTGTCTAGGCACTCGCTTTACGCTCTGCGCGCCTGAGCGTTTTCATTTAGCAGTGCAACACTTGCACGTTATCTTTGCGCAGCCTGAAATAAACGTTGAAATATCGCTTCTCATAGAAGGTATTCAGGATTGCCTGGTCACGACGCTGTAATATATTTCCATATAATTGGAATTATGAAGAACTCCGATGCGATTGGCGCCTTCCTTGCTCTTGGCCAGGAGACCCGACTCAATATCTTTCGCCTAACCGTCCAGCGCGGCGCTACGGGGCTCACACCATCCGAACTGGTCGAGAAGCTTGGCATTCCGAGTGCCACACTTAGCTTCCACTTAAAAGAGCTCGTTCGGGCAAACCTGCTGTTCGTCGAACGTCAGAGTCGTAACCTGATCTATCGACCAAATGCGGTTCTGGTACAGGCTCTCAGTGGCTTCCTGCTTGAGAACTGCTGCGGAGGCGAGCCCTGCCTCCCAATGTCAAAAAAGACTAAAGGAGCGACCTCTTGAACACCTACAACATACTTTTCCTCTGCACCCACAACTCTGCCCGCTCGGTCATTGGGGAGGCGCTGGCGTCGACCGATCCCAGCAAGAGATTTGTTGGCTACTCTGCTGGATCGACTCCAGGCACACGCGTCAATCCGTTTGCCGCCGAGATCGCCGAGATGCTGGGCTACCCCACTGAAAAGCTTCGTTCGAAAAGTTGGGATGAGTTTGCGGCTCCCGGTGCACCCAAAATGGACTTCATCATCACGGTCTGTGACAACGCAGCAGGCGAAGTCTGCCCAACCTGGCCCGGCAACCCGGCAACAGCGCATTGGGGCTTCCCAGACCCTTCGCAAGTTGAAGGTAGCGATGAAGCGAAGCGCCAAGCATTCAAGGACGTAATGATCGGTCTTCGCAAGCGCATTGAACTACTGGCGGCACTGCCTATCGACAAGCTCGACCGTATGAGCCTTCAATCCGAACTGCAGAAGCTGAGTAAGGCATGAGCTTCTTCGAACGATTCCTGACTCTTCCTCTACCTTCAGAATCTGAGCGCAGTCGTTGACCAGTGGTGCACTGCGTGTGCTTTGGACTCCAGACAAGCAATCGAATCTTAGCCACGATGCTGATTTAGACTCTGCTCTTCTCAGGATCTCCATACTGGGCGAGTTTGGAAAATTAATTCAGAAAAACAACTTATGCTGTTTTCATAAACTCAAGTATCCCCAGATCCCCTTTATTCAATGCAATGAAAAATAAGGCTAGACGCCCCACAATTAGACTAGTTCGATTCCTCTGATCTCAGCATTTGCTATTTACAATCTGCTGCCCGAAAGCCCGCATAAACACTGGAGATGGTCTCGAGAGCGCTCTCGAGGCAAACAGAGAACAGAGACTGAAAATGGGCGGTTCTGGGTGGGAAAAACGGATTTTGCGCTAAGCACGCTCGCGAGGCGGTTGGCTGAAATGGCGCAAAGACTGGCGTTTAGAGCCGAAAAAAAACCAACCGAGAGCGGTTGGTTTTTTAACTAGTGGTGGAGACGGCGGGAATCGAACCCGCGTCCAGAAGCCCTCTACAGACAGTTCTACATACTTAGTGCTGTCATTTGGTTTTAATCCTGACGACGCGGACGCACACGCTGCGGCAGGACGAGTTACCTAAATTTAACGCCAGACCAAGTAACCCGGACTAACGCGATTCCCTGTAAATGACCTCACTGCTGTTGCCAGCCCGCCCCAGGGACGAGACGGTGTGAGGGAAGCCGCAATTAAGCAGCTACTGCGTACGAAGAATCGTTAGCAGGTATTGATTTCCGGCTGGATTTACGAGGTGACCAGTCCTCGGTATGCCCTGCGCTGCTTCGTAACCCCTGTCGAAACCAGGTCGTCCCCATGATCGGTTCAAGCAGAATCGTTATTGTAGTCCCCATCTGGAGACGGCGCGAGGGATTTCAAGAGCGGGGCAGCAGCGGCAATAATTCCAGGGGGTGGGAGGCAATCAGGTCAGCCAACCAATCGGCGGGCTCGGTGTTGCCGCAATAGCCCCAGCCAGCGGCGATGGTTGGCATGCCGGCGGCTTTGCCGGCGTCGATGTCGCGCAAGTCGTCGCCCACATACCAGCAATCGGTCGGTGAGATCTGCAGTCGACGTGCGGCCTCGAGCAATGGTTCGGGATGGGGCTTGGCGTGAGGTGTGGTGTCGCCAGAGATAACGCAGGCGGCATGCGCCAAACCTATTTGCGGCACCAGTGCATCGGTGTATAGCGCGGGTTTGTTGGTGACGATGCCCCAACTCAGGCCGAGTGCGATGATTTCGTTGAGCAGCGATTCAATGCCATCGAACAGTGTGGTGTGCTGCGCGATTGCTGCGGCGTAGTTGTCGAGGAATTCTTCGCGCATGGCGTCATAGCCGGCATCTCCCGGCCCGATGCCAAATGCAGCACCGATGAGGCCGCGCGCGCCTGCGGAGGCGAGCGGTCTGAGTATCTCAAACGGGGTGTGCTCCACTCCGCGGTCGCTGCACATTTTGTTGACAGCAGCGGCGAGATCAGGCGCGGTGTCGGCCAGCGTGCCATCCAGATCAAAAAGCAGCGCGCGTGGCGCAGGTAGAGAAGTCGCCATCAGTCTACTCAGGTCGCGTGCAAGCGATCAGGTAATTCACGTCGGTGTCTTGGTTCAGTGAATAGATTTTGGTGATCGGGTTGTACGTCATGCCTTTGATCGCGGTGACCTCCAGCTTTGCATGACGGGCGAATTGCGATAGCTCGGCTGGCTTGATGAATTTTGCATAGTCATGCGTGCCGCGAGGCAGTAGTCGTAACACATACTCGGCGCCAATGATCGCGAACAGATAAGACTTGGGATTACGATTGATGGTCGAGAAGAAGACATGTCCACCCGGCTTGACCAGCGTTGCACATGCTCGGACTACTGCCGAGGGGTCGGGCACGTGCTCGAGCATTTCCATGCAGGTGACCACATCGTATTGGCTAGCTTCGCGCGCGGCCAGATCTTCGGCGGCAATCATTTCATAACGCACCGGCACGCCTGATTCCAGGCTGTGCAGTTCGGCGACTTTGAGCGCTTTCTCCGACAGATCGATGCCGGTCACTGTTGCGCCTTTTTTTGCCATCGATTCTGCGAGTATGCCGCCGCCGCAACCGACATCGACCACGCGCTTGCCCGACAAGGGCACCAGCGCATTGATCCATTCGAGACGTAGCGGATTGATTTCATGCAGGGGACGAAACTCGGAAGTCGGGTCCCACCAGCGATGCGCTAGCTCGCTAAATTTCTGAAGTTCTAGAGGATCGGCGTTCATGGGGCTGATGATAACGGAAAGCGCCGATGCAAAAGAACAACCCCCGTTTCCGGGGGTTGTTCAGGATGGCCGATGGGTTATCAGCCAGCTATGCTTTACTGCTTGCGGCCAACGACTTCGACTTCCACGCGGCGGTTCTTTGCGCGGCCCTCGCGGGTCTTGTTGCTGGCGACTGGCTGGCTCTCGCCTTTGCCCTCGACGAAGACGCGGTCTGCGGGGATTCCTTTGGAAACGAGGAAAGCCTTGACTGCATTGGCACGGCGCAGAGAGAGCTTCATGTTGTAGGCATCGCTTCCAACCGCGTCGGTGTGGCCTGTGGCGACGACAACTTCAATGTCAGTGCCTTGCAGCTTCGAGACCAGATCACTCAGCTTGGCTTTTCCAGCCGGCTTCAGCACCGATTTGTCGAAATCGAAGAACGCATCGGCCTCGAAGGTGACTTTGTCCGCAGAAGGCGCCGCGACAGGAGCGGCAGGAGCGGCAGGAGCGGCCGCAACAGGTGCGGGGTCGGCGGGCTCGACATACGGTGTCGGCTCACCGGCCGGTAGAGGCGTTACCAACTGTACGCCCGACGCGGCGGGGGCTGCTTTTTGCAGCATGCCGTCGCAGCCTTCAATGGCGTCGGCCGGGGTCCAGAAGCCTGTGTGCCAGCAGAGGCCAAAACCGCTCTTGACGACATCATTGTCTGAATCGGTCAGGTAGCCTTTCTTTGGCGCTTTGTCTGCCGCCATGGCAAAGGCGCTTACGGAGGCAAGCGCGATCAGAACAGCGAATTTGCGCATCGTGCGTTTCATTGTCTTTCCTGAGGTTTGTTGTTGATAGCGGTTTGCAAGCGGGCTCTGCGATGCGTGTGTCCGACAGGGCTTGCAAAAGTCCCGGCATTGTACTTGTTTTCATTAACTTCAGGGCAATTGTTCTAGGATTTTGTCAGTTATTTCCGCTGGTAAAAAGGCAAGGGCCAAGCCCCCAGCTTTTTCTGGCTGAATGCTTGTTTCGCAGCGTATGCGGCCTAAAAAAAGACACTTTTTGACGATTGGCAATACCGCGGATGAGCAAGTCGACAAGGCGCGTTTCACAGGCCTCGGTGGCTCGAGTGAAGCCCGTCGCTAATAAAAAACCGTCGGCGACTTTATAGTTCTATTTGATGGGCCTAATGGCGACAACCTCGACCTCAACCCGCCGGTTTTTTGCGCGCCCTTCTTTAGAGGCATTGCTGGCGATAGGCTGAGTCTCACCTCTACCCTCGTTGAAGATTTTGTCCGGCGGCAGGCCTTTTTCGCGCAGGTAGTCGACCATAGCTCTCGCACGACGCTCGGACAAGCGCTGATTGTAGGTGGCAGGTCCGATCGCGTCCGCATGGCCCACGGCCACAACAACCTCTACCGAGGAATCTGCCAGTCTGGCGGCGAGCGTGTCGAGCCTTGCCTTGCCGGCGGGCTTGAGCATGGACTTGTCGAAGTCAAAAAAGGTGTCGGTGTCGAAGGTCACTTTTTCTGAGAGAGGTTCTGACGCTGCTGGGCCGGGTGTTGCCGCCGTTCCCAACCCGGCGGTTGGGGGTACGGGCGCCGCCGTGGCTCCGGCTGGCTCGGCGGGTGCAGGCACGGGCTGGGCGAGCGCCAGCACGCCGTCGCAGCCGACGACACTTGCGTGGGCCGGCGTCCACGCACTGGTGCGCCAGCACGCGCCGCTGCCACTGCGCACGACGATGCCGCGTGCGTCTGTCAGATAGGCCGATCTGCTCGCGCCGCTGGCGGCGGGATTAGCTACGTCAGCTGCAAAGACCTCGGGCAAGGCCGATGAAAGCACCAAAAGAATGAACTGTGCACGCAAGCGCATGGGGTTCTCCTGCATGATCTGTGCTTCTGCGGAATTGCGCAGTCAGCGCATATCGAAAAAGATATGCCTCTGTGCGCCCCTACCGATCAGTGTGGCAGCCACCCTGAGCAGGGTCTTGGCAGAGATCAAACCTGCCTCCGAGCGTCCCGCAGGAGACCTTGCTCGTAGCTTCGCGAAACGCGTTCGGACAGGGTCCGCGTGGTAAAATTTCGTGTTTACAAATCAGCGGTTACTGTCCGTTCTTCGCACATCGCGAAAGCCGGAGATTCCGCCGGTTTCACCGCTGGCAAATCGCTCAGTTTTTAGCGGACTGTTGTCGCTGCCAGCAGCTTTTTCTGCATTCTTCCACTTATAAGCCTGCCAATGGATCAGTTCGCCAAAGAGACCATCCCGATTTCTCTCGAAGAAGAGATGCGCAAGAGCTACCTCGATTACGCGATGAGCGTGATCGTGGGTCGTGCGCTCCCTGATGTGAGAGATGGTCTCAAGCCCGTGCATCGACGCGTGCTGTTCGCCATGCATGAGACAAACAATGTCTGGAACCGTCCGTATGTGAAATGCGCCCGCGTAGTCGGCGAAGTTATGGGTAAATATCACCCGCATGGTGACCAGGCGATCTATGACACGCTGGTGCGCATGGCGCAGGATTTTTCATTGCGCTACACGCTGGTCGATGGTCAGGGTAACTTCGGTTCTATCGATGGCGACAATGCCGCTGCGATGCGTTATACCGAATGCCGGCTCGACAAGATCGCCAGCGAACTGCTAGCCGATATCGACAAAGAAACCGTCGATTTCGTGCCGAACTATGACGGCAAGGAAAAAGAACCTTCCGTACTGCCCACCCGCATTCCCAACCTGCTGATCAATGGCTCATCGGGTATTGCCGTTGGCATGGCAACCAATATCCCGCCCCACAACATCACCGAGGTGATCAATGGCGCGCTGCATGTGCTCAAGAGCCCGACCTGCACAGTAGATGAGCTGATCGAGATCATCCCCGCCCCGGATTTCCCTACTGCAGGCATCATCTATGGCGTGGCTGGCGTACGCGATGGTTATCGCACTGGTCGTGGCCGTGTGGTGATGCGCGCGCGCACGCACTTTGAAGAAATTCGCGATGGTCGATCGGCAATCATTGTTGATGAACTGCCGTATCAGGTAAACAAGAAATCCCTGCTTGAGCGTATCGCCGAGCTGGTGCGCGACAAGAAGCTTGATGGCATCTCGGACATCCGTGACGAGTCAGACAAATCCGGTATGCGCGTGGTGATCGAACTCAAGCGCGGCGAGGTGGCCGAGGTCGTGCTGAACAATCTGTACAAGCAGACCCAGCTGCAGGACACGTTTGGCATGAATATGGTGGCGCTGGTTGATGGTCAGCCCAAGCTGCTGAACCTCAAGCAGATGCTCGAGTGCTTCCTCTCGCATCGGCGCGAGGTGGTGACTCGCCGCACGGTGTATGAGCTGCGCAAGGCGCGCGAGCGCGGTCACGTGCTCGAAGGTCTGGCCGTCGCGCTGGCGAATATCGATGATTTCATCGCCATCATCAAGGCGGCGCCGACGCCGCCGGTTGCCAAGGCCGAATTGATGGCTCGCTCATGGGATTCTTCGCTGGTGCGCGAGATGCTTGCGCGCACGGGTGCCAACAACCCGGGCGGTGTGGATGCCTTCCGTCCCGAGAATCTGCCGCGCCACTATGGCTTGCAGACCGATGGTCTGTACAAGCTCTCGGATGATCAGGCGCAGGAAATCCTGCAGATGCGCCTGCAGCGCCTGACCGGGCTTGAGCAGGACAAGATCGTCAATGAGTACAAAGAAGTCATGGAGCAGATCGCTGATCTGCTCGATATTCTTGCCCGTCCGGAGCGCGTGACCACGATCATCAGCGATGAGCTGATCGCTGCGCGCAACGAATATGGCGAAGGCAATAAGGACAAGCGTCGCTCGACGATTGAAATCAATGCGCAAGATCTTGGCACCGAAGACCTGATCGCGCCGCAGGATATGGTGGTCACACTCTCGCACTCCGGTTACATGAAGTCGCAGCCGGTGTCCGAGTACCGAGCGCAGAAACGCGGAGGGCGCGGCAAGCAGGCAGCAGCCACCAAGGAAGACGACTGGATCGAGCAACTGTTCATTGCGAATACGCATGACTACATGCTGTGCTTCTCCAATCGCGGCCGCATGTACTGGCTAAAGGTATGGGAAGTGCCGCAGGGCTCGCGCACTTCGCGTGGCAAGCCTATTGTCAATATGTTCCCGCTGCAGGACGGTGAAAAGATCACCGTCGTGCTGCCGCTGTTCGGTGCGAACAGCCAGTTCCCTGAAGATCGCTATGTGTTCATGGCGACCGCGCACGGCGTGGTGAAGAAGACCTCGCTGTCCGATTTCAGTAATCCTCGCAAGGCGGGCATCATTGCCTGCGATCTGGATGACGGTGATTTCCTGATCGGCGCTGCGCTCACCGATGGCAGCAATGATGTGATGCTGTTCTCCGATGCCGGAAAGGCCGTGCGCTTCGATGAAAACGATGTCCGTCCGATGGGCCGTACCGCGCGCGGTGTGCGCGGCATGAATCTGGAAGAAAGCCAGCTGGTGATCGCGATGCTGGTCGCGCAGAACGAGCAGCAATCCGTGCTCACCGCCACCGAAAATGGTTTCGGCAAGCGCACGCCGATCACCGAGTACACGCGGCATGGTCGCGGCACCAAGGGGATGATTGCGATCCAGACCAGCGAGCGCAATGGTAAGGTCGTGGCGGCGACCCTGGTCGAGCCGGCTGACGAGATCATGATGATCACGACCGGCGGTGTGCTGATCCGCACCCGCGTGGCAGAGATCCGCGAGATGGGCCGTGCAACCCAGGGCGTAACCCTGATCGCTGTCGAGAATGGCACCAAATTGTCTGGCCTGCAGCGCATTGCCGAGAGCGATGCGGAAGAGGACCATGGCGCAGAAGAGGGCGACGGCGAAGCTGGCTGATCAGGCCGCGATATCGCGGCCGTCTTGAAGGCCCATCCATGAGAAAAACAAAGGCAACCCGCCATGAGTGATGACAAGCTCAAACCTTTGCGAGAGCAGATTGACGCAATCGATGCACAACTGCTCAAGCTGCTGAATGAACGCGCCAAGGTGGCCCAGCAGGTGGGTCATGTGAAGGCCGAGACGAACGCGCCGGTGTTCCGTCCAGAGCGCGAAGCGCAGGTGCTTTCCCGGGTTGCAGAGCACAATCCGGGTCCGCTGCTGTCATCTGATCTGCAATCTATTTTTCGCGAGGTGATGTCGGCCTGCCGCGCGCTAGAAAATCGCACGACGATTGCTTTCCTCGGCCCGGTGGGCACGTACAGCGAGCAAGCCGTGTGGAAGCAATTTGGTCAGGCCGTCAATGAACTGCCATGCATCTCGATTGATGAGGTGTTCCGCTCGGTGGAGGCAGGTACCGCAGAATTCGGCGTCGTGCCGGTCGAGAACTCGACCGAGGGTACCGTCAATCGCACACTCGATTTACTGTTGCAGACTACGCTCTCCATCAGTGGCGAGGTGGCTTTGCCTGTGCACCATAGTCTGATAACGCGCAGCGGCAGTATGGAAGGTATTGAGCGTATTTGTGCGCACTCGCAGGCGCTCGCGCAATGTCAGGTATGGCTGAACGAACACTACCCGGACATTCCCCGGCAGGCAGTGGCGTCGAATGGCGAGGCAGCAAAAATGGCAGCCGATGACGCGAGTGTCGCGGCAATCGCGGGAGAGATGGCGGCGAAGCGCTACGGTCTGTCCATTGTTCATGCCCACATACAAGACGATCCGCACAACCGCACGCGATTTTTCGTGATCGGCAAACTCCAGCCGGGGTCTTCTGGACGAGATCAGACGTCGTTGGTGCTGTCCGTGCCGAACAAGGCAGGTGCTGTGTACGAACTGCTTGCTCCGCTGGCGAAGCATGGCGTGTCGATGACACGCTTTGAATCGCGACCCGCCCGCACCGGGCGCTGGGACTACTACTTTTATGTCGATCTCGAAGGTCATTCAAGCGACGCCAAAGTTGCACAGGCGCTGTCCGAGTTACAGGCACAAGCCGCATTCTTCAAAGTGCTGGGTTCTTACCCGCACGCCTCCTGAACATGTTTAGTCTGATTACACTGCCATGAGTTTTGGTCCTGATTACGTTCGCGCGATTGCTCCCTATCAGGGAGGTAAGCCCATTTCCGAAGTCGCTCGCGAGTTCGGTCTGAATGAGGCCACCATCGTCAAGCTGGCATCCAATGAAAATCCGCTGGGCTTGCCGGATTCTGCAAAGCAGGCGATGCAGAGTGCGCTGTCCGAGCTGGCACGTTATCCGGATTCGAATGGTTTTGATCTGAAGGGCACGATCAGCAAGAAATTTGGTGTGCCGACTGACTGGATTACGCTGGGCAATGGCAGCAACGATATTCTTGAGCTCGCCGCGCGTTCTCTGGTCACGGCAGGACAATCAGTGGTATACGCCGAGTACTCGTTTGCGGTGTATCCGCTCGCCACGCAAGCGGTGGGTGCACGGCACATCGTCGTACCGGCGAAAAATTTTGGCCATGATCTTGATGCGATGCGCTCGGCGATTACCGATGACACTCGGCTCGTCTTTGTCGCGAATCCGAACAACCCGACTGGCAGTTTCATCGCGGGCGACAAGGTGCGTTCGTTTATCGCGTCGGTGCCGAAGTCGGTGGTCGTGGTGTTGGACGAGGCCTATACCGAATACCTGTCGACCGAGCATCGCTATGACTCGCTGGGTTGGGTGAAAGAATTCCCCAACCTAATTGTCTCGCGCAGTTTTTCCAAAGCGTATGGGTTAGCCGGGCTGCGGGTGGGCTTTGGTATCGCTCAGCCAGCGCTGACGGATCTGATGAATCGTCTGCGTCAGCCTTTTAATGTGAATTCGCTGGCGCAAGCGGCGGCGATCGCGGCGCTGAATGATGAGGCGTATCTGGCTAAAAGTGCAAAGATCAATGCGGAGGGCTATCAGCAACTGACCTCGGCCTTCGATCAGATGGGCATCGAATACCTGCCGTCATTTGGCAATTTTGTGTTGTTCCGCGCAGGGTCGGATGATGGTGCGGGTGGACGTGTGAATCTCGCACTGCTGAAAAAGGGCATCATTGTGCGCCCGGTCGGTAACTATGGCTTGCCGCAGTGGCTGCGCGTGTCGATTGGCTTGCCCGAAGAGAACGCGGCATTCCTTGTCGCACTGAAGTCCGTGCTGGCCTGATTCGTTTTTTATTTTTCTTGCTGCGGCCCGATGTCATTCAAAAAAATCGCTGTCTTTGGTGTCGGACTGATCGGTGGTTCGTTCGCGCTGGCATTGAAGCGTCAGTCGGCGGTGGCTGAGGTCGTTGGCGTTGGTCGCCGCCGCGAGACCCTGGAGCAGGCAGTGCGTCTGGGGCTGATCGACCGTATCGCCAGCGACGTGGCGGATGCGGTGAATGGCGCTGATCTGATTTTGCTTGCTGCACCGGTCGCTCAGACTGGCGCGCTGCTTGAAGCGATTGCGCCGCACCTGCAGCCAGGCACCGTCATGACCGATGCTGGCAGTACCAAGAGCGACGTGGTTGCCGTTGCGCGTGCCGTATTGGGTGACAAGATAGAGCAATTCGTGCCCGGTCATCCGATCGCAGGGCGCGAGCAGAATGGCCCTGAGGCAGCGCTGCCTGATCTGTATGTCGGCAAAAAAGTGATTCTCACGCCTTTGCAGGAAAATCCCTCTGCCTTGGTAGAGAATGTCGCATCGGCGTGGAAGCAATGTGGCGCGATCATTCACGAGCTGACAGCGCAAGAGCATGATGCGGTGTTTGCCGCAGTCAGTCATTTGCCGCATTTGCTGGCCTACGCGCTGGTAGACGATATTGCTGCGCGTCCGAATGCGGAGCGATTGTTTCAATATGCCGCCAGCGGTTTCAGAGATTTCACCCGCATTGCTGGCTCATCTCCCGAAATGTGGCGGGACATTGCGCTGGCCAACCGCCCGGCGCTGCTGGCGGAATTGGACGCTTATCTGGTGCAGGTGACGGAGATGCGTGATCTGCTGGACAAGCGGGATGGCACAGCACTGGAGGCGCTATTTGGCCGCGCGCAGAGCGCACGGCAAGCGTGGATCGCGGCAATCGAAGCTGCCGAGCAGCAGCGCCCCTATGAGCAAGGTGGAGACTGAATGAAGCATTACCCGCATCATCTCGATCTGAAACCTGCAGTATTGGCGCGCGGTACGGTGCGCCTGCCCGGATCGAAAAGCATCTCGAATCGCACACTGCTGTTGGCTGCGCTGGCTCGCGGCAGCACAGACATCAAATCTCTGCTGGCGTCGGATGACACGCATGTGATGCTGATGGCGCTGCAGAAGCTGGGCGTGCGCTGGCAGCAGCATGGCGAGAGCCAGGATTACGCGGTGGATGGCGCAGGCGGTGCTTTCCCCGTGCATTCTGCGGATCTGTTCATGGGTAATGCGGGCACGGCGATACGACCACTCACGGCGGCGCTGGCGGCAATGGGCGGCGATTACACCATCCACGGCGTCGCGCGCATGCATGAACGTCCTATCGGTGACCTGGTCGATGCGCTGAATGAGGTCGGTGCGCGAATTGATTACACCGGTAATCCCGGCTTTCCGCCACTGCATATTCATCGCGGCCATTTGCATCCCGAGCGTATGCAAGTGCGTGGTAATGTGTCCAGTCAGTTTCTGACGGCCTTGTTGATGGCCTCGCCACTGATCGCACGCGACAAGCCGTTGACGATTGAAGTGATCGGTGAGCTCATCTCCAAGCCCTATATTGAAATCACACTGAACCTGATGCAGCGTTTTGGTGTCGAGGTGCAGCGCGATGGCTGGGCCTCGTTCACTGTACCGGCGGCACAGCAGTATCAGAGCCCGGGCGTTATTCATGTGGAAGGCGATGCCTCATCGGCCTCGTACTTCCTGGCCGCAGGCGCAATTGCCGGTGGTCCGGTGCGCGTGGAGGGCGTTGGCAAATCCAGCATTCAAGGCGACGTGCGATTTGTCGAGGCGCTTGAGCAGATGGGCGCAACCATCACGATGGGCGACACCTGGATCGAGGCTAGTTCGAATGGCGTGCTCAAGGCGATCGATGCTGACTTCAACCATATTCCCGACGCGGCGATGACGATTGCCGTGGCTGCGCTGTATGCCGATGGTACGAGCATGCTACGCAATATCGCCAGCTGGCGGGTCAAAGAAACCGATCGTCTGGCGGCGATGGCGACTGAACTGCGCAAACTGGGCGCGCTGGTGGACGAGGGCACAGACTATCTGCGCGTGACGCCGCCCATCGTGCTCGACCGGGCGACCATCGATACCTATGACGATCACCGCATGGCGATGTGCTTCTCGCTGGCCTCGCTGAACGGTGCGGCGCGCGATGGTACGACGGTGCGCATCAACGACCCGAAGTGCGTTGCCAAGACCTTCCCCGATTACTTCGACGCTTTTGCCGGCATCGTGCAGAAAGCCTGAGGACAATGAGCGCCATGCCCGAGATTCCCGTCATCACTATCGACGGCCCGACCGCCTCCGGCAAGGGAACGGTCGCGAGCCGGGTGGCGGAGCATCTGGGTTTTGCGTTGCTGGACTCCGGCGCGTTGTATCGGTTGACTGCGCTCTCGGCGCTGGACGCCGGGCTTGATTTGGCCGATGAAGCGGCGCTAGCGTCACTTGCCGCCGGGCTGGATGTTCGCTTCGAAGGTGAGCGCATACTCTTGTCAGGGCGCGAGGTTTCACATGAGATCCGTGCCGAAGCGGTGGGCGTAGCCGCGTCGAAGATCGCCACCCTGCCCGCCGTGCGACAGGCGCTGGTCGGACTGCAACATGGTTTTCGCCGCGCGCCCGGGCTGGTGGCGGATGGTCGTGACATGGGCACCGTGATTTTTCCGGATGCGCCGCTCAAGGTGTTCTTGACCGCAAGCGCCGAGGCACGGGCGGAAAGGCGCTATAAGCAATTGATTGAAAAAGGTTTTCCTGCTAATATG
>RGFZ01000059.1 GCA_010024875.1 Oxalobacteraceae bacterium
GTTCGTCAGCGAGAACAAGGCTTGCCACTGGTGCCAAGTGTGCAGATTGAGCAGCTGATCTGCACCAATGACCCAGACCAGTGATGTCTGATTACCGACCGCTTTGCGTAGGGTGCGCAATGTATCGACCGCATAGCTGGGCCCATCGCGCTCGATCTCTTGCGTGTCGATCTGCACGGGTACCACCCAGTCGGCAAAAGCCAGCCTCAGCATGGCGATACGATGCTCAGGTGCTGTGCTCATCTCCGGCTTTTGCCAGGGACGGCCAGCGGGTATCAGTCGCAGCTCATCAGGATGGAGCAGGGTGCAGAAGTAGCGGGCTAGGCCGATATGCCCCTCATGCACCGGATCGAAACTGCCGCCTAGCAGCAGGATGCAGCGCTCATTCGGCACAGGACGGCCTTCAGGCGACAAGCCAGTCGCGGTGCGGCAGGAAGTCGGTGTAGAGCTTCGCTTCTGGCGAACCGGCCTCAGGCTTCCAGTCATAGCGCCATTTGACGATGGGCGGCAATGACATCAAAATGGATTCGGTGCGCCCGCCTGATTGCAGACCGAACAGTGTGCCTCGGTCGAACACCAGATTGAATTCCACATAGCGACCACGGCGATACGCCTGAAAATCCCGTTCGCGCTCACCATACGAGATATCTTTGCGCCGCTTCAGAATCGGCAGGTAAGCATCGATGAAATGATCGCCCACGCTCTGGGTCATCGCAAAGCTGTTGTCGAAACCGGGCGCATTGAAGTCATCAAAGAACACGCCGCCCACGCCGCGCGCCTCCTTGCGGTGCTTGAGGTAGAAGTATTCGTCGCACCATTGTTTGAATTTCGGATGCAGTTCGCGACCGAAAGGAGCCAGTGCGTCATGACAAGTTTGATGAAAATGCGTTGCGTCTTCTGCAAAACCATAATACGGCGTCAGGTCCATGCCACCGCCGAACCACCAGACCGGATCGTTGCTTTCGCCGGTCGTAGTAAAGAAGCGCACATTCATGTGCACGGTAGGCGCATAGGGATTACGGGGATGGAAAACCAGCGACACACCCATCGCTTCCCACGGACGTCCTGCCACTTCCGGGCGATTGGCTGCAGCCGATGGAGGCAAACTGGTACCCATCACATGCGAGAAACCGACGCCGCCACGCTCTAGCACGTTACCCTCTTCGATCAGGCGAGAAATTCCGCCACCGCCTTCAGGGCGTTCCCAGCTGTCCTTGATGAATTTCTTGCCGTCGACTTCTTCGACAGCGGAAACGATGCGGTCCTGCAGCGACAGCAGCCAGGATTTGACTGCCTGGATGTTGGGTGTGCTCATGTGTTTACCTTCCCCCAAGGGCAAAACCACACAGCCTTTCACCATGTGATCTGTGGGTGCCTGTTTTTATAGTTTACAACCTGCGCATCGCCCGCCAGCCGATATCACGCCGAAATTGCATGCCACCGAAGCGAATCTGATCGAGCGCTTCGTACGCATTCTTGTGCGCGACGCGGACCGTATCGCCCAGACCCACGACGCACAGTACGCGACCGCCCGAGGTCTTCAGCTGGCCATTTTCCAGGATCGTACCGGCATGGAAGGTCATGCTGTCTGCTGTCTCTTCGGGAATGCCGGTGATGAGGTCACCTTTTTTAGGTGAATCCGGATAGCCGCTCGCGGCCATCACCACGCCCAGTGCGGTGCGGCGGTCCCAGTCGAGTTCGATCTGGTCGAGCTTGCCCTCGACAGCGTGCTCCATCACGGTCACGAGATCCGTCCTCAGGCGTGCCATGATGGGCTGTGTCTCAGGATCACCCATGCGGCAGTTGAATTCCAGTGTCTTGGGATTGCCCTGGGCATCGATCATCAGGCCGGCATACAGGAAGCCTGTGTAGGGAATGCCCTCTTTGGCCATGCCTTGCACGGTCGGCTGAATGATCTCTCGCATCACGCGCGCGTGTAGCTGCGGCGTGACGATGGGGGCGGGCGAATAGGCGCCCATGCCACCGGTGTTCGGGCCTTCGTCTTTATCGAGCAGACGCTTGTGGTCCTGGCTCGTGGCCAGTGGCAGAATATTTTTACCGTCGACCATCACGATAAAGCTGGCTTCTTCGCCCTCGAGGAATTCCTCAATCACAACGCGCGCACCGGCATCGCCGAAACGATTGTCCGATAACATCATGTCGACCGCACCATGCGCCTCATCCAGCGACATCGCGACGACGACACCTTTGCCTGCAGCGAGGCCATCGGCCTTGATCACGATGGGTGCACCTTGTTCATCGATGTATTGGTGTGCGGCTGCGGCATCAGAGAAGCTCTGGTATGCGGCGGTTGGTATGCCATGACGTTGCATGAACGCCTTGGCGAAATCTTTTGAGCTTTCGAGTTGGGCAGCTTTTTGTGTGGGTCCAAAGATTTTCAGGCCGCGCTCGCGGAAGGTATCGACGATGCCGGCCGCCAGAGGTGCCTCGGGACCCACGACGGTCAGCGCGATTTGCTCTTGTTGCGCCAGATCAGCCAGCTGCACGGGATCGGTGATGAAAATATTCTTCAAGCGTGGGTCAAGCGCTGTGCCGCCATTGCCGGGTGCGACCAGCACGATCTGTATACGTTTGGACTGGGCCAGTTTCCAGGCAAGTGCATGTTCACGGCCACCGGAGCCAACAACCAAGATTTTCATGGGAGAGTGTTCTATGTTGTGGCCGGCGTTTGTATCGATGCCGGCAAATGTCATTGAATTCGTTCGTCGGGCGGATGTTTAATCGTTAATTACTGCATTGGTGTAGACCTCTTGCACGTCGTCGAGGTTTTCCAGCGCGTCCAGCAGTTTTTGCATCTTGACGGCGTCGTCGCCGGTGAACTCTGCGGAAGTCGATGGTTTCATCGTCACTTCGGCCAGCTCAGGCTTGAACCCAGCCTTCTCCAGTGTTTCTCGAATGGCAGAGAACTGGTAAGGATCGGTGATCACTTCGAAGCCGCCTTCGTCGTCGGCGATGACGTCCTCGGCGCCGGCCTCGAGAGCTGCTTCCATGAGTGCATCTTCATTCGTACCGGGCGCGAACATCAGTTGTCCGCAGTGTTTGAACAGGAAGGCCACCGAACCTTCGGTACCCATGTTGCCGCCGAATTTGGAGAATGCGTGCCTTACTTCGGCCACGGTGCGCACCCGGTTATCAGTCATGCAGTCCACGATGATTGCTGCGCCATTGATGCCATAGCCTTCGTATCGGATTTCTTCATAGTTCGCGCCTTCCAGACCGCCGGTGCCGCGCTGGATCGCGCGCGTGACGTTATCCTTCGGCATGTTGGCGTCTGCCGCTTTATCGACGGCCAACCGCAGTCGCGGGTTGCTGGCGATGTCGCCACCACCCAGTCGGGCGGCAACTGTGATTTCTTTGATCAGCCGGGTCCAGATCTTGCCGCGCTTGGCGTCAGAAGCCGCCTTCTTGTGCTTGATGTTGGCCCATTTGCTATGTCCTGCCATTCTGAATGCTTTCCTGAGTCGTCTTGGATAACCGGCTTGCCTTAGGGGGGATGCGCACTCGGGTGTTGAGCGCAATGTTGACGCCACCAAGGGCGTTTTTGTCCCTGTGCAGGCGGATGAACAGGACCCAAAGTTTACCATAGCGCCCCTCCGCAGCCGCGCCAAAACAGGGCATTCGGCAATACTGAAGCGCGGGTTCAGGTCCCGGATTACAATCGGATTGCCTGCCAGGCGCGGTGCTGATGCCGCGGCGATCCCCATAACAAGAATTCATGCCGGCTACTGATACCACTGACACTATTCATGCCCGGCGTTTATTTCTGATCGGGATCGCGATGGCGGTCGCTGGATCAGTGCTGTTCTCGGCGAAAGGCGTGGTAGTCAAGCTTCATTACCGGCATCAGGTGGATGCGATGACGGTGCTGGCGCTGCGGATGCTGTTGTCGCTGCCTTTCTTCGCAGCGGTAGCGTGGTGGCAGATGTGCCGCTGCGAGCCATTGAGCGGGCACGACCGCTGGCGTATCGTGTTGCTGGGTTTGATCGGTTATTACCTGTCGAGCTATCTGGATTTCATCGGTCTGCAATACATTTCCGCAGGGCTGGAAAGGTTGGTGCTGTACCTGACGCCATCATTCGTGCTGCTGATGTCCGTTTTTCTGCTGAATAAACGCGTCGGCGGTAAAGAATGGCTGGCGCTGGTGATCTGTTACGGCGGCACGGTGATGGTGTTTCTGCAGGATGCTCAGCGCGGCGGGGCGAACGTCTGGCTGGGTGGTGCTTTTGTGCTGGGCAGCGCGCTGTTTTATGCGATGTACCTGCTGTTTTCCGGTGAGCTGGTGCAGCGCGTTGGTACCTTGCGTCTGGTGGCCTACGTGATGTGCATATCGGCGGCAGCCTCGGTAGGTCAGTTCTTGCTGCTCAGGCCTTTGTCTGTGCTGAATCAGGCGGTGGCAGTGTATCAACTATCGCTGCTCAATGCGGTGTTCTGCACGGTGCTACCGGTGTTCATCACCATGATGGCGATTGCGCGCGTTGGTGCGCCGGTCGCTTCGTTGGCAGGGATGATCGGCCCGGTGTCCACGCTGTTTCTCGCACACTGGATACTGGATGAGCCGATGACAACGATTCAACTGATTGGCACTGCACTTGTACTGACCGGGATTTATTTGCTGTCCACAAAAAAACCTGAAAAAACCTGAAAAACCTGAACGAGGAGACCAAACGATGGATCTGGGAATCAGCGGCAAGAATGCATTAGTGTGCGGTGCCAGCAAGGGATTGGGACGAGGTTGCGCGGAAGCCTTGGTAAAAGAGGGCGTCCATGTCACGCTGGTCGCGCGCAACGCAGCGACGCTGGAAACGACCGCGAACGAGCTGCGCAAGCTGGGCGGCGACAAGGTAAAAGTTAGCTTCGTCGCCACCGATATCACCACGCCGCAGGGCCGCAAGGACGCACTGGCCGCTTGCCCGCAGCCAGATATTCTTGTCACGAATGCCGGTGGCCCGCCGCCCGGGGATTTCCGCAATTGGGAGCGTGAGCAATGGATCGCCGCAGTCGATGCCAACATGCTCACGCCCATCGAGCTGATTCGTTCAACGGTCGATGGCATGATGGAGCGCGGTTTTGGTCGCATCATCAACATAACTTCTAGTGCGGTCAAAGCGCCCATCGATATCCTTGGCTTGTCGAATGGCGCGCGCTCGGGCCTGACCGGCTTTATCGCCGGACTGTCTCGTACCACGGTGCACAAGAACGTCACCATCAACAACCTGTTACCGGGGCCTTTTGAAACTGACCGCCTCTGGGCGACTCTGGAAGCCTCTGCCAAATCGTCGGGCGAGAGCCTGGAGAAGATGACTGCCGCGCGTCGAAACATGAACCCGGCGAAGCGTTTCGGAACCACTGCCGAGTTCGGCGCATTCTGCGCCTTCCTGTGCAGTGTGCATGCCAGCTATATGACGGGTCAGAACATTCTGCTCGATGGCGGCGCTTATCCCGGGACATTCTGAGCGGGGGAATCCACGGCGATCTAGCCGTACAATTATTCCTATTGCCGGACAAAACTCATCAACATAACAATATATTTACGGGAAATATCATGACAAAAGCAATTCAGTGTTTTAGCAACGGCGGCCCCGAGGTCATGGAGTATGTCGATGTCCAGGTCGGCGAGCCCGGCGCTGGCGAAGCACGTGTTCGTCATCATGCGATTGGTCTCAATTACATCGATGTGTATTTCCGTACTGGACTTTACCCGCAGCAGATGCCAGCCGGATTGGGCATGGAAGGCGCGGGTGTGATCGAAGCGGTCGGACCCGATGTGAAGCATGTCAAGCCGGGCGATCGTGTCGCCTATGCTTGCCGTCCCCCGGGTGCGTATGCCGACGTGCGTGTGATGCCAGCGGGCAGTCTGGTGAAGCTGCCGGATTCCATCAGTTTCGAGACGGCGGCGGCAATGATGCTGCAAGGTCTGACGGTACAGTACCTGTTCCATCGCACCTTCCCGCTCAAGGGAGGCGAGACGATTCTTTTTCATGCCGCTGCGGGTGGTGTTGGCCTGATTGCTTGCCAGTGGGCGCGTGCGCTCGGTGTCACCATGATCGGTACCGTGGGCAGTGATGAAAAAGGTCAGCTGGCCAAGGCGCATGGCTGCACGCATGTCATCAACTACAACAAGGAAAATTTCGTTGAGCGCGTCAAAGAACTCACCGGCGGCAAAGGTGTCCCGGTGGTGTATGACTCGATTGGCAAGGACACTTTCCTCGGCTCGCTTGACTGCCTCGCGCCGCTGGGCATGATGGTCAGCTACGGCTCAGCCTCCGGCCCCGTGCCGCCATTCTCGCTCAATGAGCTTGCGTCGCGCGGTTCGCTGTTCATTACCCGGCCAACGCTGTTCAGCTATGCGGCTCAGCGTCAGGATCTGGAGGCGATGGCGGCCGACGTATTCCGCATGGTCGAGAGCGGCAAAGTGAAGATCGAGATCAATCAGCGCTACGCTCTGAAAGATGTGCAGCAGGCGCATCGTGATCTGGAGTCGCGCAAGACCACGGGTTCGACGATTTTGCTGCCCTGATTGATGGTTGCCCGAGATGACCGAGTACGACGATTCCAAAGACAATCCGATGCAGCATCCGGAGGAGCAGCCCATCGTATCTAACGAAACGCCGCAGTTCGGAAAGCTCTTGGTGGTGCTGGCCGCGGCGGTGTTGCTGCTGGCGTTTATCACCTGGGCGTCAGTGGCTTACGTGACTGCGCCGGAATGACAGTGTTACGTGCGTCTGATCTGTGATTCGTCATTCTGGCACCGGCCAGACTGCAGTCTCTTTTTTATTTGTCCTTCATCTTCAGTTCGACCACCCTGGGCACGCCGCTCTGCCCGGGGAAATCCTTGAACGCGCTTTCCACCAGGTACGGCATCACCTTCGCCAGATTACCTTCCTTGCCGTCGCTACGCACCGTAACCTCATACACCGGCTGCTGACTCTGCGTGTCAGTGATCTTCAGTTTCAGCTGCCGATGGAATACGGTGTACCGGCGTTCCTGTTCACGCGCCACGGGTATGCCGCCCCACCCCAGACCGTGGTAAGGATAGGCAAAGCCCGGGTAGCCCCAGTAGGGGCTGTAAAAGCCCGGACCGTACCAAGGGGTGCCGTACCATGAATCCACCAGCACGGTTTCGATAATGCGCACATCGCGTCCGGTGACGCTGGCGCTGAATTCCACCTTGAAGGTTGCCGCTGCGTTCCCTTCGTCCCCGCGCAGTCCTTGTTTTTCCAGCTGCGCTCGAACCAGCCCTTCATAGGCCTGGTACTCAAGGCTTTGCGTCTGTTCCGGCGTGGTAGAGAACATGAACGCCCGGCTCTGCGAGGCCGACGGCCACTGATGAAATGCCGTGACTTCGCTGCGAATGGTCGAGGCGCAGCCCGAGAGCAGTACGGTGAGTGTGGCCAGCAGACAGGTCAGATAGCGCATGATTGACACATGATGGGTGTAAAAATCCAAAATAAGTAGCCTGATCTTAGCCGAGCGCCGGCCAGATTGCAGGGCAACTCGCCGCAGCGGGCAATCCGTCGTGGTCGAGGAGCCGCTCTTGGTAAAATGTGCGCTTGTTTTCACTCGAAAAATGCTTACAGACTTGCCATGCGCACAGATACCGCTACGACTATTCATCGCCATGATTACGCTCCGCCTGCCTATTGGGTAGAGAAGATCGATATAGGTTTTGATCTGGATCCTGCCGAAACGCGCGTCGCAGCGCGCAGCGTGCATCGCCGTAACCCGGACAGCCCGCAATCCGATCTCGTACTGTATGGCGAAGAGCTGGAGCTGATCGCGCTGCGCATGAACGGCAAATCGCTCAGCAGTCGTCAGTACCAGCTGGAGGGCAGCAAGCTGGTCATTCCTCACGCACCGGATGAGGTGACGCTGGAGATTGAGACGCTGATTCGCCCCGCATCCAATACCTCGCTGATGGGTCTCTACGTCTCTAATGGCAATTTTTTCACCCAATGCGAGGCCGAGGGCTTTCGCAAGATCACATTCTTCCCTGATCGACCGGATGTCATGGCGACGTATCGTGTGATGCTTCGCGCCGATAAGCAAATGTATCCGGTGCTGCTGTCCAACGGCAATTTGATCGAACAGGGTGATATCGGCGATGGCCGTCACTATGCGCTATGGGAAGATCCCTTCCGCAAGCCTTCGTACCTGTTTGCGCTGGTCGCGGGCAAATTGGTCTGCGAAGAGCAAATGCTGCGCCTCAAATCAGGACGCGAGGCCTTGCTGCAAGTCTGGGTCGAGGATGGCAATCTCGACAAGACGTCGCATGCGATGGAATCACTCATCAAGAGCATACGTTGGGATGAAGAATGCTTCGGACTGGAGCTGGATCTGGATCGTTTCATGATTGTCGCGGTATCCGACTTCAACATGGGCGCGATGGAGAATAAAGGCCTGAATATTTTCAACACCAAGTATGTGCTGGCCAATCCGCGCATTGCTACCGATGCGGACTATGCAAACATTGAGTCCGTAGTCGCGCACGAATATTTCCATAACTGGACTGGTAACCGCGTGACCTGTCGCGACTGGTTTCAGCTGTCGTTAAAGGAAGGCCTGACGGTCTTCCGCGACCAGGAATTTTCCGCCGATATGGTGGGTGGCGACAGTGGTCGCGTGGTGAAGCGCATTGAAGACGTGCGTCTTCTTCGTCAGGCACAGTTTGCCGAAGATGGCGGTCCTATGGCCCATCCGGTGCGTCCGGATTCCTACGTCGAGATCAATAATTTTTATACGCTGACCATCTACGAAAAAGGTGCCGAGGTCGTGCGCATGCTGCAAACCTTGCTGGGTCGCGACGGCTTCCGAAAAGGCATGGATCTTTACTTTCAGCGACACGATGGTCAGGCAGTTACCTGCGATGACTTCCGTGCGGCGATGGCCGATGCCAATGGCCGCGACCTGACGCAATTCGAGCGCTGGTACAGCCAGGCGGGTACACCGCGTGTGATCGCGCGTTCCCTGCATGATCCTGTCACCGAGACTTTCACGCTGTCATTGGAACAGTTCTGTCCACCGACACCTGGCCAGCCGCTCAAGCTGCCGATGCACATACCGGTAGCGGTTGGCTTGCTGGATGCACAAGGCAGGGATATGCCTTTGCATCTGGATAGCACCTCGTCACCCGATGACATCGGGGTGCGCATCGCGCCGACCACGATGGTGCTGGAGCTGAAAGAAACCAAACAGAGCTTCACCTTTACCGGCATCGCCTCACCGCCCGTACCATCGTTGTTGCGCAGTTTTTCCGCGCCGGTCGTGCTTGACTACGACTACAGTGACGATCAGCTGGCATTCCTTCTTGCGCATGACAGCGATCCCTTTAACCGCTGGGAAGCCGGGCAGCGGCTGGCAACGCGTCGTTTGCTGCAACTCGCTGATACGGACATTGCTGCTGATTTTTCCTACACCCCAAGCGCTCAGGATCAATTGCTTGCCAGCGCGCTGGGAAAGCTGTTGCGTGATGTATCGCTGGATGCCGCGTTCAGAGATTTAGTGCTGACGCTGCCCTCCGAAACCATGCTGGCCGAAGAGGTTGATGTGATCGATCCGCAGGCACTGCATCGCGCGCGGCGCGCATTGCGCAAATATCTCGCGCAAAACTTGCGTGCAGATTTTTTGGAGGCCTACCAGAAGAACCACACGCCCGGTGCTTACCGACCCGATCCTTTGTCAGCCGGACGGCGCGCATTGCGCAACAACGCCATGGGCTATTTGTCCGAGCTCAATGACAGCACGGCACACAAGCTGATGCAAGACCAACTTGATCATGCGTCCAACATGACCGATCGCATCGCAGCGCTAGGCGCGATGGTCCATCATTCAGCGCCGGGTGTTGATCAGGCCTTGCGCGATTTTTATACCGATTTCGAGAGCGATGCTCTGGTAATTGATAAGTGGTTCAGCCTACAGGCGTCTTCGCCCGGTACCGATGTCGTGGCAGCTCGTCAGCTGATGAAGCATCCTGCGTTTACCCTGAAAAACCCGAACCGCGCGCGCAGCCTGATCTTTGTTTTTTGTAGTGGTAATCCAGCGCAATTTCATGCGCTCGACGGCAGCGGGCATGCATTCTGGGCTGAGCAGGTGCTTGCACTTGATGCGATCAATCCGCAGGTTGCTGCGCGTCTCGCGCGCAGCATGGACCGCTGGCGCAAATTTACACCGGCGCTGCAAGCCAGCATGCGCGCTGCGTTGGAGCGGGTATCGTCCAAGCGCAAGTTGTCGAACGATGTTGCAGAGGTGATTGGCAAGGCGCTCTCGAATTAATTAAAAAAACCAAAGGTCACCATGAAACGAATCAGTCTTACCCGCTACCTGATCGAGGAACAGCGAGACAACAACTCGATTCCTGCCGAATTGCGGCTGCTGATTGAAGTGGTTGCCCGTGCCTGCAAAACGATCAGTCACTCCGTCAGCAAAGGCGCGCTGGGAGATGTGCTGGGTGCCGCCGACACTGAGAATGTGCAGGGAGAGATACAAAAGAAACTCGACATCATCTCCAATGAGATACTGCTCGAAGCGAACGAATGGGGGGGGCATCTCGCTGCGATGGCGTCGGAAGAGATGGAGAGCTTTCACCCGATACCGAACCGCTATCCCAAGGGCGAGTACATGCTGCTGTTCGATCCGCTCGATGGCTCGTCGAACATTGATGTGAATGTATCGATAGGAACGATTTTCTCGGTGCTGAAGGCGCCTGAGGGAATGCAAGAGCCGACCGAGAAAGATTTCCTGCAGCCGGGCACTCGGCAGGTAGCCGCCGGCTACGCGGTGTATGGCCCGCAGACAGTACTCGTCCTCACCACTGGCAATGGCGTTCATGCATTCACGCTGGATCGTGAAATGGGTTCGTGGGTGATGACCCAGCGTGACATCAAGATACCTGCCGATACGGCCGAGTACGCCATTAATGCTTCCAATGCTCGCCACTGGTATCCACCGGTGAAGCGCTACATTAGTGAGCTCGAGGCCGGCAAGACCGGCCCGCGCGGCAAGAATTTCAACATGCGCTGGATCGCGTCCATGGTGGCTGACGTGCACCGCATCCTGAACCGAGGTGGAATTTTCATGTACCCCGCTGATGAGCGTGAGCCGGACAAACCGGGCAAGCTGCGTCTGCTCTACGAAGCCAACCCCATGTCCTTGCTTGTCGAGCAGGCGGGTGGAGCGGCAACCAATGGCAAAATGCGCATCCTGGACATTCAGCCCACGAAGCTGCATGAGCGCGTCGCGGTTTTCCTCGGATCCAAGAATGAGGTAGATCTGGTCACGCGTTACCACGCGGAGCAGGGCTGAACACTTACTTGGCGTCGAGAAGTGTCTTGCCAGCCGCCCAGTGGCCCGGATCTTCCGGGCCATTGTGTTTTCATGATGTTCCTCTGATCCGGCATGACTTTTACTTCCTAGAACCATCCCGGCGTCGCAGCCGATCTACGCGCGCAATCTCGAGCGCGGATTACTGACATAAAGTCCGATACTGAAGGTCGACTACTCGCGTTCTTGGACGAGGCTTCCCCATAAAATAGAGAGATTGCCACGGCAGATATTTCGCCGTCAGACCGCAGCATGCGAATCAAAGGGGGCATTAATGACGGATTTCGACAAAGGTTTGCAGCGTCGAGAGGTGAATTTCGCGCCACTGACACCGCTGGACTTTATCGATCGCACGGCGACGGTCTATGGTCACCGTCTCGCCGTCGTGCATGGTGATATCCGACGTAACTGGCGCGATACCTATACCCGCACCCGGCAGCTCGCCAGCGCCTTGACTTCGCGCGGCATACACAAAAACGATACCGTTGCTGTCCTGCTGCCGAATATTCCTGAAATGGTCGAATGTCATTTTGGGGTGCCGATGGCAGGGGCCGTGCTGAACACCCTCAATACTCGGCTAGATTACGCGACACTGCTGTTCATGCTCAGACATGGCGAAGCAAAAGCTCTGATAGCCGATACCGAGTACCTGTCAATGGTCGAGAGCTTGCGAACAGAGCTGCCCGAGCTGCTGATCATCGGCGTCAGCGATGCCACCGTGGATACGCCCCCTGTACCTTCCAGCTGGCTCGATTACGAGGTTTTCCTGGCAGCGGGCGACTCCAATTTTGAATGGCAACCGCCGACAGATGAATGGGATGCCATTGCGCTCAACTATACCTCTGGCACAACGGGCGATCCCAAGGGCGTGGTCTATCACCATCGAGGCGCCGCCATCAATGCGATATCCAATATTCTTGAATGGGACATGCCCAAGCATGCGATTTACTTGTGGACGCTGCCGATGTTTCACTGTAATGGCTGGTGCTTTCCTTGGACACTGGCAGCGCGAGCGGGCGTCAACGTCTGCCTGCGTAAATTCGACGCACGGCACGTGTTTGAGCTGATCGCTAGAGAAAAAATCACCCATTACTGCGGTGCGCCCATCGTGCAGAGTGCGCTGGCGAACGCTCCCGAGGAATGGCGCAAGGATATTCATCACCGTGTCTCCACCATGGTGGCCGCTGCGCCGCCTTCGTCAGCCATGCTCGCGCAGATGGCAGCCATGGGATTCGACATTACGCATGTCTATGGTCTTACCGAGGTTTATGGACCCGCTACGGTCTGTGCAAAGCAAGAGGAATGGCAGTCGTTGGATTTAGTCGCACAGGCAGAAAAAAATGCGCGCCAAGGTGTGCGCTATCACCTGCAGGCTGGCGTAGCCGTTATGGATCCTGAAACTTTGCAACCGGTGCCATCAGATGGCGAAACAATGGGCGAGATCATGTTTCGCGGAAATATCTGCATGAAAGGCTATCTGAATAATGAACGCGCGACTGAAGAAGCCTTCAAAGGAGGATGGTTCCACACGGGGGATCTGGCGGTGATGTCGCCTGATGGCTATGTGCGCATTCGAGATCGCAGCAAGGACATCATTATTTCAGGTGGTGAGAATATCTCCAGTATAGAAGTCGAAGATACGCTTTATCAGCATCCGGCCGTCATCGCTTGCGCTGTTGTTGCAGCGCCTGACCCGAAGTGGGGTGAGGTGACATGCGCTTTCATAGAAACCCGACCCGGTATGGAATTGAGCAAAGAAGAAATCGTCGCGCACTGCAAATCGCTGCTCGCAGGATTCAAAGTGCCAAAGATCGTGGTTTTTAAAGAGCTACCCAAGACATCGACGGGCAAGATACAGAAATTTTTATTAAGAGAGGAGGCGGAATCGGTCAGAGCTATTTCGCAGGATTGAATAGAAATTCTGCATTAATTAGCTACCGCTCTTCAGCCGGTACCTGCAAGTAATCATTGATTTTTGCCGACAAAGACTCTGCGATCTCAACAGTATCGCAGTTGAAGTAAAGGGTCAGAGGTCGGTCATACCACCGTATAGCGATCTTACCGCCATCAAGCGTCATTCTGCCCAACCCAAAGTCCTCTCCCGTCATCAACCCGAGCATTTCCTCTCCAATACCACTGCAGATCTGCATCAGAAGATCTTCCATATTGGTATGAATTTTTACATCTTCGACCTCGACCATTACCGGATCATTAGTGTTGTATCGAATCCTGGCACGCATCGGAAACATAGTTTTAACCTCAAAATCAAAGTTTGAGCAGCGAGAAAAAGATCAATTACGCTGATTTATATTTTGAGAATTCTATAAATTCCTTCAAAAAGCCGTAAATCGAATATCACTATTTGCACAATGGTATGCATAAAGTGCAATAGATCAGACTGAAAATAAGATTGTTCGGTTGGATAATTCGGTTATCGCACTGAGATGAAAAGGAAATACAAAGCGGAAAGCGATGCAAAGGCAATACAAAGAATTCAAAGGGATTAATGCGAAGACACACAAT
>RGFZ01000060.1 GCA_010024875.1 Oxalobacteraceae bacterium
AGCGCCTTGCAAAAACTGGCGATGGAGATGGATGAGGCGGCGATCTCCGACTGGTCAGTGCCGTTCTTCTCTAATTCCTCTGGCGTGCTCAAAGGCGAAGGCTTGCAGCAGTTCGTGAACCGCGCGGTGCATCAGCAGCCGATTGAAAAACTCAAATTGCAGTTCGGCGCGGTGGCGACCGATCTGAAATCCGGCCAGCCCATTTTGTTCAGGCGGGGGAATACTGGCGCGGCAGTGCGCGCATCGTCAGCCGTGCCGGGCGTGTTTCATCCGGTCAGAATCAACCATGTCGATTATGTCGACGGAGGGCTGGTGTCACCCGTGCCCGTGAGTTTTGCGCGCAAGATGGGCGCGGATTTTGTGATTGCGGTGAATATTTCGGCGCAACCTGACGCCCAACCGGCTTCATCGACCTTCGAGGTATTGCTGCAGACCTTTGCCATCATGGGCCAGAGTCTGAATCAGTATGAACTGAAGCAGGCCGACGTCGTGATTCGCCCCGAGCTGGCGACGATGAAGGGCAATGATTTCAATGGTCGGGGCACGGCGATCATCGCGGGCGAAAAAGCGGCGCTGGCCGTACTGAATGAGATACGTCAAAAACTGAAAGCCCGGCGGGGCAATTGACTGTTGCGGCAGCAGCTCAGCGCGTGCTGGCGTCTTTGCCGTCAGCCGTTTCGATTCGGCGCGCGCCATTGAAGCGTGCCTTCCAATACGTGAGATCCATGCTCTCGATGCGCACCGCGCCGCCGGAGGAGGGCGCGTGGATGAACTTGTTGTCGCCGAGGTAGATACCTACATGAGAGAACGCGCGGCGCAATGTGTTGAAGAACACTAGATCGCCTGGTTGCAGGTCTTGTTTTTCGACGGTCTCGCCCATCTTGCTGATTTCAAAAGACGTTCGCGGCAGCTCGGTGCCGTGCGCCTCCCGAAAAACATAACGCACCAGCCCACTGCAATCGAGACCGTTTTCTGGGGTATTACCGCCGCGGCGGTAATGAATGCCGACCAATGACATGGCCTCAAGTGCCAGCCGGGCCGCCTTGTCGGTAAAGCTGGATAACGTGCTGAAAATGAAATTGGGCTCGTCCGCATCAGCGGCGATCGCCGGCGCCGAGGTCGAGAACAACACGGCCGCCATTAGCACCGCGATCAGCGGGGAGGTGCCCAGAGGAGACTGTCGGCGACGATGTGGCAATTTGGACAAGAGCTTCATTTTGGCAAACAAGACTGCCGCAATGTAAGCGATGACTTGTCGGATGTCAAAACTGGGCATGCAGGAATTGCCCCTCAGGGCAAGCTGATGCCGCCGCCTTCGCCCGCAAATAACTTGTCGTACAATCCAGCCTTTTTTTAGACTAGGGGAGTACCAGTATGCGGTCCAAACAGTCACTGACATTCGCGGATGTGAAGAAAATCGCCGCAGCCGCTGAGGCCGAGGCCCTTGCCAACAAATGGGCGGTGACGATTGCGATCGTCGATGATGGCGGACACTTGCTCTGGTTGCAGCGCTTGGATGGCGCAGCACCGGTATCTGCCTCAATCGCTCCGTCCAAGGCGCGCACCGCTGCAATGGGCCAGCGCGAGACCAAGATTTACGAAGATGTGATTAACAATGGCCGCTACTCTTTCTTGTCGGCACCGAACATCGATGGTCTGCTCGAAGGCGGCGTGCCGATCATGGCTGGCGGCGACTGTGTTGGCGCGGTCGGTGTTTCAGGCGTGAAATCCAACGAAGACGCTCAGATTGCCAAGGCAGGCATCGCCGCGCTTGGCCTGTAAATCAGTCCGTAAGTAGACACTTCGCGATCAGGCGGCGCCAGACCTCGGGTTGCCCGGGATTGGTGCCTCGCGGTATAATTGCAAGGTTTAACCAATTGAACCCGCCGCCCGCGCAAACCACCTTCCACAACTTCTTGGCACGCCCGGATTACGCTCGCCCGCGATGCGCGTAAGCCGGTAAACGAACGCCAAGATCCAGCCGCGGCGGTAACAAACCAGGAGTTACCTTTGCCGCTATTTTCAACGGCCAATTCGCACCCGGCCATACTCGCGCTCGCGGATGGCACGGTTTTCAGAGGAATTTCCATCGGCGCCGCCGGCAAGACTAGCGGCGAAGTTGTTTTTAATACGGCAATGACGGGATATCAGGAAATCCTGACCGATCCCAGCTACAGCCGCCAAATCGTTACCCTGACTTACCCCCACATCGGCAATACCGGCGTTAACCCGGAAGATGTCGAATCCAGCCAGATTCACGCTGCCGGCCTGATCATTCGCGATCTGCCCCTGATGATGTCGAATTTCCGTGCGACGCAAAGTCTGCCGGACTACCTCAAATCCCAAAGCATCGTTGCGATTGCCGACATCGATACTCGCAAGCTGACCCGCCTGCTGCGTGAAAAAGGTGCGCAGAATGGGGCTATCGTGGCGGGCGAGCATGCTAACGAAGGTACGGCGCTGGAATTCGCGCGATCCTTCCCCGGACTGTCCGGCATGGACCTCGCCAAGGTGGTCTCCACCAAGTCGTCCTACGAATGGAACGAGACTGAGTGGGAGTTAGGCAAGGGCTACGGCAAGCAGACCGCACCCAAGTTTCACGTTGTTGCCTTCGACTATGGTGTCAAGTACAACATCCTGCGCATGCTGGCGCAGCGCGGCTGCAAAGTCACCGTACTGCCTGCGCAATCTACCGCCGCCGATGCGCTGGCGCTGAATCCGGACGGTATCTTCCTCTCCAACGGCCCCGGCGATCCGCAACCCTGCGATTACGCCATTACTGCTTCTCGCGAACTGATCGACAAAGGCTTGCCGACCTTCGGGATCTGCCTCGGTCATCAAATTATGGCGCTGGCCTCGGGTGCCAAAACCATCAAGATGAAATTCGGCCACCACGGCGCGAACCATCCGGTGCAAGATCTCGACTCCAAAAAGGTGATGATCACCTCGCAGAACCATGGTTTTGCGGTCGATCCCTCAACGCTGCCGTCCAATTGCCGCGTCACGCATGTGTCACTTTTCGATGGCTCTCTGCAAGGCTTCGAGCGCACCGACCGCCCGGCCTTCTGCTTTCAGGGTCATCCCGAGGCATCGCCCGGACCGCATGACATTGCTCCTTTGTTCGATCGCTTCGTGGCGATGATGGAGAAACACAAACATGGCTAAGCGCACCGATATCAAGAGCATCCTTATCATCGGCGCCGGTCCGATCGTCATCGGCCAGGCCTGTGAATTCGATTATTCCGGTGCGCAGGCGTGCAAGGCGTTGCGCGAAGAGGGCTACAAGGTCATTCTCGTTAACAGCAACCCGGCGACCATCATGACTGACCCGGAGATGGCCGATGTCACCTACATTGAGCCGATTACCTGGCAAGTGGTCGAGCGCATCATCGATAAGGAACGCCCTAATGCGATCCTGCCCACGATGGGTGGACAGACTGCGCTGAACTGCGCACTCGACCTGTGGCGCCATGGCGTGCTGGACAAACACAAGTGTGAACTGATCGGCGCCACGCCCGAGGCGATCGACAAGGCAGAAGATCGTCAGAAGTTCAAAGAGGCGATGACGAAGATCGGCCTCGGCTCTGCGCGCTCCGGCATTGCGCACTCGATGGATGAGGCGTGGATCGTGCAAAAGCAGGTCGGCTTCCCGACCATCATTCGTCCGTCCTTTACGATGGGTGGCTCGGGTGGCGGCATTGCGTACAACGCTGAAGAATTCGAGGCGATCTGCAAGCGCGGTCTCGAAGCTTCGCCGACCAACGAATTGCTGATTGAAGAGTCGCTGCTCGGATGGAAAGAGTACGAGATGGAAGTCGTTCGTGACCGCAACGACAACTGCATCATCGTCTGCTCAATCGAGAATCTGGATCCTATGGGTGTGCACACCGGCGACTCCATCACGGTTGCGCCCGCGCAAACGCTGACCGACAAGGAGTACCAGATCATGCGTAACGCGTCGCTGGCGGTGTTACGTGAAATCGGAGTGGATACCGGCGGCTCGAACGTACAGTTCGCCATCAATCCAAAAGACGGCCGCATGATCGTCATCGAGATGAATCCGCGCGTGTCGCGCTCGTCGGCGCTGGCATCCAAGGCGACCGGTTTCCCGATTGCGAAAGTCGCGGCGAAACTGGCCGTTGGGTTCACGCTCGATGAATTGCGCAATGAAATCACGGGCGGCGTGACACCAGCGTCGTTCGAGCCATCGATCGATTATGTCGTCACCAAGATTCCGCGCTTTGCCTTTGAAAAATTCCCCACCGCCGACAGCCATCTGACCACCCAGATGAAATCGGTCGGCGAGGTGATGGCAATCGGTCGCACTTTTCAAGAATCCTTCCAGAAGGCGCTGCGTGGACTGGAAGTCGGCGTCGATGGTATGAATGAAAAAACCACCGATCGCGAGACCATCGAAGAAGAACTGGGCGAACCGGGGCCGGAGCGCATTTGGTATGTGGGGGATGCCTTTGCACAGGGCTTCACGCTGGAAGAAGTCCATCAGCTGACCAAGATCGACCCCTGGTTCCTCGTGCAGATCAAAGAGATCGTCGACATCGAGCTGTGGCTGGAAAAACAAACTACTGCCGTGCTGGACAAAGAGACCCTGCTGGCATTGAAACGCAAGGGTTTTTCCGATCGTCGACTCGCCAAGTTGCTGAAAGTCGAAGACCGCGAGATCCGCAAACTGCGCCGCATGCTGAATGTGCGCCCGGTCTACAAGCGCGTCGATACCTGCGCAGGTGAATTCGCGACGGGTACTGCCTACATGTACTCGACCTATGAAGAAGAATGCGAGTCGCATCCCACCGGACGTAAGAAGATCATGGTGCTGGGCGGTGGTCCAAACCGCATTGGTCAAGGTATCGAATTCGACTATTGCTGCGTGCATGCGGCCTTTGCCATGCGCGAAGATGGTTATGAAACCATCATGGTCAACTGCAACCCCGAAACGGTTTCTACCGACTACGACACGTCGGATCGACTGTACTTTGAACCACTGACCTTGGAAGATGTGCTCGAGATCGTCGACAAGGAGAAACCAGTCGGCGTGATCGTTCAGTATGGCGGTCAGACGCCGCTGAAGCTGGCGCTCGACCTCGAGGCCAATGGCGTGCCCATCATCGGTACCTCGCCCGACATGATCGATGCGGCAGAAGACCGCGAGAGATTCCAGAAACTCCTGCATGAATTGGGTTTGCGGCAGCCACCGAACCGCACCGCGCGTAACGAAGAAGAAGCCCTGAGACTCGCGCAAGAGATCGGATATCCGCTGGTGGTACGTCCCTCCTATGTTCTTGGTGGTCGTGCGATGGAAATCGTCCACGAGCAGCGCGACCTTGAGCGCTACATGCGCGAAGCAGTCAAAGTATCGAATGATTCCCCGGTGCTGCTCGACCGCTTTTTGAACGATGCGATCGAAGTCGATGTGGATTGCCTTTCTGATGGCAAGCGCACCTTCATCGGCGGCGTGATGGAGCATATCGAGCAGGCGGGCGTGCATTCGGGCGACTCTGCTTGTTCTTTACCCCCGTACTCGCTCGCGAAAGAGACCATAGACAAGCTCAAGCACCAGACCGCGCAGATGGCCAAGGGCCTTAACGTGGTCGGTCTGATGAATGTGCAGTTCGCTATTCAGCAGCAAGAAATCAACGGCAAGACCGAGGACGTGGTCTACGTGCTCGAGGTGAATCCGCGTGCCTCACGCACCGTGCCGTATGTGTCCAAGGCTACCGGTCTACAGCTGGCAAAGATCGCCGCGCGCTGCATGGTCGGGCAGTCACTGGACAGCCAAGGTATCGCCAAGGAAGTCGAGCCGCCGTATTTCAGTGTCAAGGAAGCGGTGTTCCCGTTCGTCAAATTCCCCGGTGTAGACACTATTCTCGGCCCTGAGATGAAATCCACCGGCGAGGTCATGGGTGTGGGACGTACCTTTGGCGAGGCTTTCGTAAAGTCGCAGCTCGGCGCGAGCGTGCGTCTGCCGAAATCAGGCAAGGTCTTCCTCTCCGTGAAGAACAGCGACAAACCGCGTGCTGTTGATGTCGCACATCATCTGGTGAAGATCGGCTTTACCGTAGTGGCGACCAAGGGCACGGCATCGGCGATTGCGGCCGCCGGCGTTCCAGTGGAGACGGTGAACAAGGTTGCCGAGGGCCGTCCGCATATCGTGGACATGATCAAGAACGACGAGATCGCTCTGGTCATCAACACCGTTGAGGAAAAGCGCAATGCGATCAACGACTCGCGCACTATCCGTACCTCGGCGCTGGCTGCTCGGGTGACCACCTACACCACGATTGCCGGTGCCGAGGCCGCGGTCGAGGGCATGGCGCACCTGAACGAGCTGCATGTGTATGATTTGCAGGGCATGCACGCGTCACTGCAGTAATTTGGTTTAAACTTCGATAATTGAGGTCATGCACAGAGGCTGCGAGCTATTCGCAGCCTCTGTGTTTTTCAACTTACCAAAGAAAACATGATGAGTACCGTACCCATTACCGTCCATGGCGCGCAACTGCTGAAAGACGAGCTGCAGCGTCTAAAACATGTCGAGCGGCCAGCCGTCATTAATGCCATCTCCGAGGCGCGTGCGCAGGGTGATTTGTCCGAGAATGCCGAGTACGACGCAGCCAAGGAGCGCCAGAGTTTTATTGAAGGCCGTATTGCCGAGCTGGAGGGTAAATTATCTGCAGCTCAGATCATCGACCCCAAGTTGCTTGATGCCGATGGTCGTGTGGTGTTCGCCGCAACCGTCACGTTGGAAGACCTGGAATCTGGCGATAACGTGACTTACCAGATCGTTGGCGATGACGAAGCCGACCTCAAGCAATCGAAGATCTCGATCAGCTCGCCGATCGCGCGTGCGCTGATTGGCAAGTACGCAGGCGATGAGGTCGAGGTACAGGCGCCCGGCGGCGTTCGCGGGTACGAGATCATCGAAGTAAAGTACATCTGAGTCTTACTCGTCGATGCGAGCTTACCTGCTGAATCTCGCACGAACGTTGCTGGTCACGGTGTGGGCCGGCAGCCTCTGGACAGTCGGCTATCTGGCCGCGCCACTGTTCTTCATGACTCTGCAGGATCGTATGCTGGCGGGCACGATGGCCGGCATCCTGTTTCGCGCCGAGGCTTGGCTGTCATTGGTGTGCGGTTTGTCGCTGCTGGTAATCTTTCGGGCCGACCCGTATCTTCCTTCGCGTAGTACCTGCATGCGACTCGTGGTCGGCATGCTTCTTTGCGTGCTCGTCGGTTATTTTGGTCTGCAGCCTTTCATGGCCGAGATCCGTGCAGCTGCTTCGCAGGCGGGAGGGGTGATGGATGCGACCATGCGTGCTCGCTTCGGTTTCTTGCACGGCGTCGCAAGTCTTATCTACTTGGTACAAAGCTTCTTGGCTGTTGCGCTCGTGCTGCGGTCACGCTCGAACTAATCTTTCAACGACCCAGCGCTGTCTTTTTGAGGCTTTTCTGTCGAACCTTCGCCCGCTTGACGTTGCCACCTGCTGTGACCCGTTCATTGCCCTTTACTACCAGCTTCTTGATCGTCGGCTTTTTGGTGGGATTGGTCTTGATGATGACCACTTCGCGCAGGCCTTTGCCGCGAGTCGGTTTGGGTTCTTTGATTTTCTCTTGCTTGGGGCGGTAGATGACCAGCAGCTTGCCGATATGCTGCACCGGCGCTGCGCCGAGTTTTTCGCAGATGGTCTCGTAATGGCTGATGCGCGCTTCGCGGTCATCGCCGAGCACGCGTACCTTGATCAGGCCGTGCGCATTGGCATGGGCTTCGGAACGCAGTGCGCTACGCTCGGCGGGAGTCAGTTTCAACATGAGTTTCTTCCAAAAACGGTATTCTACGTGAATGGCAAAGAACAAACTGAACAAAAACTGGCTGCATGATCACATCAATGATCCGTATGTGAAGCTGGCGCAGAAGGAGGGCTACCGCGCTCGCGCGGCCTACAAGCTCAAGGAAATCGACGAAGACGAAAAACTCATCAAACCCGGTCAGGTGATCGTCGATCTGGGCAGCACCCCCGGCAGCTGGAGCCAATACGCAAGACGCAAGCTGGCGGGCAAGGAAGGCGGCGGTATCCACGGCGTGATTGTGGCGCTGGATATGCTCGAGATGGAGCCGGTCGCCGATGTCACCTTCATTCAGGGCGATTTCCGCGAAACCGAAGTGCTGCAACAGCTAGAGGGCGTACTACAGGGGCGAAAGGTCGATCTGGTGCTGTCCGACATGGCGCCCAATCTGTCGGGCATTGCCGCCACAGATGCCGCCCGGATCGAAGATATAATCGATTTGGCAATAGATTTTGCCCGACACCATCTGAAACCTTCGGGCAGCCTGCTCGTCAAATGTTTTAATGCCGGCGGCTATACCCAAATCGTCGAGAAATTCCGGCAGGAGTTCAGGTCGGTCAGCCCGAAGAAGCCCAAGGCCAGTCGCGACAAGTCTTCCGAGGTATTCCTTCTGGGGCGCGGAGTGCGTCATCCCGTCTGACACTTTGCGTTGCCTAGGTCGGCCCCGTCCGTGCGCAGAATCGCTCCCGCCCCGGTCGTCGGCGGGCAAAGCCGCCAATACTTGAAAAATCAGGGATTTAGCCTCACATCCTTGCTGGCAAGCCAAGGTTATTGCGAGTAGAATTTATTCAAGCCATACAGGGTTGCGAAGGGGTTGCCAGGCAGGTGACCTACGCTAGTCCGCAATAAGGAGTTTTCGTGAATAACATGTTTTCCAAAGCCGCCATTTGGGTCGTTATTGCCTTGGTGCTTTTTACCGTATTCAAGCAGTTCGACGAGCGAGGGCTGGGCAGCGGCGCGACCCCGATCGCTTACTCTGATTTCCTCGAGGAAGTGAAGGCTCAGCATGTTCGCGAAGCCACGATTGAAGATCGCACGATCATCGCCATCACGACCGATGGCAAGAAGATCAAGGCCACGACAACCAACCTCGATCGTGGCCTGATCGGCGATCTGGTGAATAACGGTGTCAAGTTCGATGTCAAGCAGCCCGAGCCGCCTTCGTTCCTCTCGCAAATTTTTATTTCCTGGTTCCCGATGCTGCTGCTGATCGGCGTGTGGATTTTCTTCATGCGCCAGATGCAGGGTGGCGGCAAGGGTGGCGCGTTCTCGTTCGGTAAATCAAAAGCGCGCATGCTCGATGAAAGTCAAAATGCTGTCACCTTCGCGGATGTCGCCGGTTGCGATGAGGCGAAGGAAGAGGTGGGCGAACTGGTCGAATTCCTGCGCGATCCGACCAAGTTCCAGAAGCTCGGTGGTCGCATTCCGCGTGGTGTGCTGATGGTGGGCCCCCCGGGTACCGGCAAGACCCTGCTTGCGCGCGCGATTGCCGGCGAAGCCAAGGTGCCATTCTTCACGATTTCCGGTTCCGATTTTGTTGAGATGTTCGTTGGCGTCGGCGCATCCCGTGTGCGTGACATGTTTGAGAACGCCAAAAAGCACTCCCCCTGCATTATCTTCATCGACGAGATCGATGCTGTGGGTCGCCATCGCGGTGCAGGCATGGGCGGCGGCAATGACGAGCGTGAGCAGACCCTCAACCAGTTGCTGGTCGAGATGGATGGTTTCGAGGCCAACTCCGGCGTGATCGTGATTGCTGCGACCAACCGTTCTGATGTACTCGACAAGGCGCTGCTGCGTCCGGGCCGATTTGACCGTCAGGTGGTCGTGGGTCTGCCCGATATTCGCGGTCGCGAGCAGATCCTGATGGTTCACATGCGCAAGGTACCGATCGCGCCCGATGTCAAAGCCGATGTGCTTGCGCGCGGCACGCCAGGATTCTCTGGCGCCGACCTGGCTAATCTGGTCAATGAATCGGCGCTATTCGCTGCGCGTCGTAACAAGCGTCTGGTCGAGATGCAAGACTTCGAAGATGCGAAAGACAAGATCGTCATGGGTCCTGAGCGCAAATCTGCGGTAATGCGCGAAGAAGAACGTCGCAACACCGCTTTTCACGAATCTGGTCATGCCGTCGTCGCCAAGCTGCTTCCCAAAGCAGACCCGGTGCACAAAGTCACCATCATGCCGCGCGGGATGGCCTTGGGGCTCACCTGGCAATTACCTGAGCATGATCGCGTGAACATGTACAAAGACAAGATGCTCGAAGATATTGCCATCTTGTTTGGTGGACGCATCGCTGAAGAAATCTTCATGAACACGATGTCGACCGGCGCTTCGAATGACTTCGAGCGAGCAACGAAGATGGCGCGTGCGATGGTTACACGTTTCGGCATGTCCGAGTCGCTGGGAACGATGGTGTACGAGGATACGGACCAGGATTCCTACTTTGGCCGTATGTCCGCAAAGACCGTCTCCGAAGCCACGCAGCAGAAAGTCGACACTGAAATCCGCAGCATCCTCGACGAGCAATACCGGCTTTCGCGCAGCCTGCTTGAGCGCAACCGCGACAAAGTGGAAGCGATGGCCAAGGCATTGCTCGAATGGGAGACCATTGATGCAGACCAGATCAATGACATCATGGCGGGCAGTGAGCCGCGTCCCCCGAAGGTCGCGCCCACCCCACGTGCCAGCGGTGATTCATCCGGTGGTGGTGTCGCACCGGCGACCGCGCCCGCCTGAGCTTGAGGTGAGCTGACCAGTTTGCCACTGACGTCGTCAGTAAACGGGGTGGGGAGCGATCCTCACCCCGTTTGCTTGAGACCTCCCTCCTATTCCGCGTACTTGACTCTCGTGCCTGATTTTCCTTCACAAACCCTGCAATGCGGACGCTTCCGGCTGCTGATCGATGGGCCTGCCTTTCGCCCCCTTGTCATGGGAGTGCTGAATGTGACGCCCGACTCCTTCTCCGATGGCGGACGCTTCGCATCGCTGGATGCGGCCATCACGCAGGCCGAGCAGATGATCGAGGCTGGTGCCGATATCATCGATATCGGCGGTGAATCGACGCGTCCCGGCGCGCCCCCGGTACCGCTCGAAGAGGAGCTCAGGCGCGTGATGCCCGTCATTTACGCGCTGCGCGACGCGGGCAAGCCCTTGTCGGTCGACACACGCCGACCCGAGGTGATGCGCGAAGTCATCGGGGCTGAGGTCGACATGATCAATGACATCAACGGCTTTCGCGCCGAAGGCAGCTTACGCCTGCTCAGGGACAGTGATTGCGCGTTATGTATCATGCACATGCAGGGCGATCCTCAGACCATGCAGCAAGACCCGCATTACGAAGACGTGTATGGCGAGGTGCGTGATTTTCTGGCGCAGCGCTGCGATGACGCGGTAAATGCCGGTATCAGCCGCCAGCGCCTGTGCGTCGATCCCGGCTTTGGTTTTGGCAAGACGCTGGAGCACAACCTGACGCTGCTTGGTCAATTAGGCAACATGCAAGACGAGCTGGGAGTGCCGCTGCTGGCAGGACTGTCTCGCAAGTCGATGATCGGAAAGCTCACAGGTAAGCCAGCGCCGGAGCGCCTCGCCGGCAGCGTGGCCGCTGCGCTGTTCGCTGCGCAGCAAGGCGCGCGCATCGTGCGAGTGCACGATGTTGCCGAGACCGTCGATGCTTTGCGAGTGTGGCAGGCAGCAGCGAGTGCAGCACAGCGGGCCCTGATCGCACCACAATAGCGGCAGCAAATGCGCGTGCGGCACACCGAACGCACAGCACACAGCACAGAAAGAAAGCGCAGGAACGAGACATCATGGCGAGAAAATATTTCGGAACGGATGGGATACGCGGCAGGGTCGGCAGCACGCCAATCACGCCGGATGTCGTGATGCGACTGGGTTATGCAGCCGGCAAGGTGCTGGCGCGAAGCGAAGCATCGGGCGCGGGTCGGCCGACGGTCCTGATCGGCAAAGACACACGTATCTCAGGCTACATGCTGGAAGCAGCGCTCGAAGCAGGCTTCACCGCCGCTGGCGTCGATGTGAAGTTGGCCGGGCCGGTGCCAACGCCGGCGGTCGCCTACCTCACACGAGCGCTGCGCTTGTCAGCGGGCGTGGTGATCTCCGCGTCGCACAATCCCTATCACGACAACGGCATCAAGTTTTTTTCGGCTCAGGGAAACAAGCTGCCCGATGCGGTCGAATTGGACATTGAGGCTGCACTGGAACAACCGATGGAATGCGTCAGCTCAGACAAGCTGGGCCGAGCAAAGCGCATTGATGACGCGCGTGGCCGCTACATTGAATTCTGCAAGAGTACTTTTCCTAACGAGTTGGATTTACGAGGCATGAAGCTGGTGGTGGATTGCGCCCATGGTGCGGCCTATCACATTGCACCCGATGTGTTTCATGAACTCGGCGCAGAGGTGATTGCAATTGGTAACCAGCCAGACGGCTTCAATATCAATGATCGCTGTGGCGCGACCGCGCCGCAGGCTTTGTCAGAAGCGGTGCGTGCTCACGGCGCGGATCTCGGCATCGCACTCGATGGCGACGCCGACCGTCTGCTGATGGTCGATAACACTGGCCGCGTGTTCAATGGCGACGAGCTGTTATACGTCATGGTGAAGGACAGGCTGGCGAATGGCGGGGTTGAGGGCGCGGTCGGTACCTTGATGACCAACATGGCCGTAGAGTTCGCGTTCCGCGAAATGGGCGTGGGCTTTGCGCGTGCCAAAGTCGGCGACCGTTACGTTTTGGAGATGCTGCAAGAGCGCGGCTGGTTGTTGGGCGGCGAGGGCTCAGGTCATTTGCTGTTCTTGGACAAGCACACGACCGGCGACGGCATCATCTCTGCGCTGCAAGTGCTGGCGGCAATCAGCCATAGTGGCAAGACCCTCGCGGGCATGACGTCCGACATGCAGCTCTGGCCGCAGACACTGCTCAACGTGAGAATGCCGGCGGGCTTCGACTGGCAATCGAGCAAGGCGCTGCTGAGCGAGAAAGAGCGCGCCGA